>NZ_JAKSYF010000115.1:0-146316 GCF_022829745.1 Methylobacterium sp. E-016 | reverse complement strand
CGAGAATCCCGCCCGCCGCTTTTCCTTTGCGGGAGGGTGTCAGGCTCCGCCGGGCGGGACGCGTCCACGCGAGCCGGCATGCGGCGCGCTCGAGAAGGCGCTAGCGCTCGCCGGCGGAGACGGGCTTGCGCGCCCATTCGGGGTCCTCCCGGACCACCGCGGTCTCGTGCTTGTCTTGCCAGCCCTCGATCCCGTCGGGGAACCAGTGCACCGCGGTGTAGCCCTGCCGGACGAGACGCTTGCCGGCGTTCCAGCTGCCCCAGCAATCGGGATGGCAGAAGGTGACGATGGGCTTCGCCTTGTCGCCGCCGGTCAGCGCCTCGACCCGCTTCAGGAACAGGTCCTCGCGTACGGGATCGAGGGGCGCCGCGCCCGCATTCGGCATCCAGACGGCGCCGGGCACCGAGCGGTGGGCCGGAAGCCAGGGCCGGTCCGCCGGGAAGTTCGCGGGCTTTCGGTCGGCCAAAGCCACGTCGATCAGCAGCGGCTGCTTCGGCATCAGCGCGTCGAGGGCGGCGATGTCGACGACGACGGCGCCGCTCAGGGTCTTCGGCGTGTAGCCCTGCTGCACGCCCTCATGCAGGCCCGCCGGCTCCGGCACGTTCACCGGCGAGTCCGCCGGCGCCGCGGCGAGGAGACCCGCGGCGGCGAGCGCCGTGCCGACGCAGATCAGGCGATGGGATCGGCGCGCGGGCATCAGTTGCTCGGGCTCGGCGCGTTGAAGCTGTGCTCCCACGAGCCGCCCTGGCTGTCGGTGGCGGCGACCTTGATCGGCTTGCCGGGCTCGGGGATGAGGCCGAAATTGATCACCGGGTTCGAGGCGATCGAGATGTCGCCGTCCATGGTGAACACGGTCTTGTCGCCGGCGGTGACGACGAGCTTGTTGATGTAGCGCGCCGGCGTGTAGTCGCGGGTCACCTGGTTCATCTGCATGCCCGAGAAGTTCGGGTGGCGGATCATCAGCGTCGCCTCGACGGGCTTGCCGGCTTGGGCCTCGCCGGAAAACTTCATCCGCATGTCGCCCATGCCCTTCATCGCCTCCTCGTCGCTCATGCCCATGGGAGCCGAGCAGCCGCCCGAGGCCTTCACGAACTTGACCGCCTCGTAGAGGCCGCCGTCCTTCGTCTCGGCGACGGCGTGGACGTTGGTGTAATTGTTCACGCGCACCCGGAGCTTCAGCTCGCTCGGGTCGGCGGCCGGGCCGAAGGTGAAGTGCGCGGCGTAGGGCGACGGGTTGTCGTCGATGACGAAGTGCACCGCCTTGATCTTGTCCTTCTCCGGCATGGTCAGGGTGATCGGCACCAGCGCCGCATCCATCGCGCGGTTCGGCGCGTCGATCCGGATGAGGGTGTCGGTCGGCGCGATCTTGCGGTCGCCGAACACCGACTTGGCGATCTCCTGCCAGCGCGCGGCGCGCTCCGCGTCGGTGTCCGAGGCACCGGCCGCCAGGACGGGTCCGGACAGGACCGGGCCGGCGAGGATGGCGGCCGACAGGCTCGCGCTCAGGATCAACGAAAGGGCGGACTTCATGGCGTTCCTCCGATGGCGTGAAAGATAAGTCGTGCCGGGCCTCATTCCCACTCGAGCTCCTTGTAGGCTTCGGTGACGTTGCGGCCGTTGTAGCTGTCGAACAGGTCCCACTTGCCGCGCTCGGATTGCGCGACGGTCCCCACTGCCTTCTCGATCGACACGTCGGCGGCGATGGCCTTGCGGGTCTCGTCGCGCAGCGTGGTGAGATAGCCGGCGAGCGCATCGAGCCCCGGCGCCAGCGCGACGGACACCGGGCCGTGGCCGGGGACCGCCCGGGTCGCGCCCGAGCCCCGCAAGCCCTCGATCTCCTTCAGCCACCCATTGAGGTTGCCGTCGAGCGAGGGGATGCGGCCGACCGAGAGCAGGTCGCCGGTGAACAGCAGGCCGCTCGCGCTGTCGATCATCGAGAGATCGCAGGAGGTGTGCGCGGTGGCGTGTGCAGCGAAGCGCAGGGTGCGATCGCCAAGGTCGACCTCGGCCCCGTCCTTCACCTCCTGCGTCGGGTAGACGACGCTGCCGGCCTTGTCGGCGCCGAGGATGTCGACGAGCCGCTGGCGGTAATAGTCGCCCCGCGCGTCGAGCGCCTCGCGCAGGCGGGCATGGCCGATGACGTTGGGCTTGTCGGCCAGGAAGGCCGCGGCGCCGAAGCAATGGTCCGGATGGACGTGGGTGATGACCACGTGCCGGATCGGCTTCGAGGTGCGCTTCACGATCTCGGAGCGGAGCCATTGCCCGTCGGCGAGGCTGCCGCCCGACTCCGTGACCAGCACGGCCTCCTTGCCGACGATGAAGCCGATGTTGGCGATCGCGTCGTCGTTCTCGGGCGTCGCGTCGGCGTTCGGTCCGCGGCGCATGAAGATGCCGGGCCCGACCTCCTCCATCGCGAAGGACTCGGCCGAGAAGCCGGGCTTCGGAAGGCAGCACAGGCAGAACCCGCCGAAGAGCGCGGCGCGGCGCGTCAGCACGGCGCTCATCGCCGGGAATCCCTGCGGCGGGCATGGGCGTGGCGCTGAGCCGTTCCCGACATGCGGGACCTCCTGACTTATTGTTCCAACCATCTAGTAGGTAGATTTCTTCGGCGTCAAGTGCCACAAGGGGGGAACGTGCTGCCCGCTGGCGCGCTGCGAATACGGTTTCCGACCCTGCGATGCGAGACACCCGCGCCGAGTTGCTGCTTCAGGCCGAGATGCTGGTGCGCGGGCGCGGCTGGTCCGGCTTCAGCTACGCCGACCTCGCCGAGGTGGTCGGCATCCGCAAGGCCAGCATCCACCATCACTTCCGGACCAAGGACGATCTCGGCGCGGCGCTGGTGGCGGCCTACGGCGAACGCTACGACGTGGCCCTCGCCGACATCTGCGCAACGCACCCGGCCGGCATCGACCGGATCGCGGCTTACGGCCGGCTCTATCTCGGCGGTGTCGAGCAGGGGCTCGGCTGCCTGTGCGCCGCGCTCGCCACGGAGGGAGACGCGCTGCCCGAACGGCTGCGGGGCGACGTCGGCGCGTTCTTCGCCCATCACCTGACGTGGCTGGAGCAGGTGTTTCGCGACGGCGCGGCCGATGGGAGCATCCGGGCCGGGCTCGACCCCGCGCGCCATGCCCGCCTGGTGGTGGCGACGCTCGAAGGCGCGCTGCTGCTGGAGCGGCTGCTCGGCGGGCCCGAAGCCTTCGCCGGGACGCTGACCGCGCTGACCGACCGCCTGCGCTGACCCAGCTCGCGAACGATGGCCGCCCGAGACGGACGGGTTTCGCGCCGCTGACAGCGGCGGCCGGATTGAAAGCAGCGGCGCCCGGCTCTTCGATTAGATTAAAGTCTTATTCACTCGGCCAGTCTAGGTATTAAGTCACGAACGACGATCCGAACCCGAGCCGAACCGCATGCCTGTCTCCGCCTCGAACATCGTCGGCCGAGCCGCGGACGCGACGGTCGAGCCGGCGCCGACCTTGGCGACGATCTCGACCCTGACCGCCGGGGTCAGCCGGGTGGCACAGGAGAAGATCGGGCGCATCCACCAGATCACCGCGCAGGCGAAGATCCTTGCGCTCAACGCGCTGATCGAGGCGGCCCATGCCGGTGAGCACGGCAAGGGTTTCTCCGTGGTGGCACAGGAGGTCCGCGGCATCGGCGCCGAGATCGAGAGCCTCGCCCGCGAGCTGGAGACGCAGCTGTCCGGGCATATCGGCGAGCTCGGCCGCACCGTCGGCGCGATGGCCGTCCAGGCCCAGGGCGAGCGCATGATCGATCTCGCCCTCAATGCGATCGAGCTGGTCGACCGCAATCTCTACGAGCGGACCTGCGACGTGCGCTGGTGGGCGACGGATGCGGCCCTGGTGGCCTGCGTGACCGAGCCCGGCGAAGCGACCGCGGCCCATGCGTGCGCACGCCTCGGCGTGATCCTGTCCGCCTACACGGTCTATCTCGACCTCTGGGTCTGCGACCGCGACGGACGCATCCTCGCCGTCGGCAGGCCGGATCGGTATCCCGGGGTGCGCGGCGACAGCGTCGCCGACGAGCCCTGGTTCCGAGAGGCCACCGTCCTGCGCAGCGGCGACGACTACGTCTCCGGCAACGTGCGGCGCGAGGTGCGTCTCGGCGGGGCGCAGGTCGCGACGTACTGCGCGAGCATCCGCGCGGGCGGGCGAGCGGACGGGGTGCCGGCCGGCGTCCTGGCGATCCACTTCGATTGGGAACCGCAGGCGCGGGCGATCGTAGCAGGCGTGCGGGTCTCGCCGCAGGATCGTGCCCGCACGCGGGTGCTGCTCGTGGATGCGGACCGCCGTGTCCTCGCCGCCTCCGACGACCGGGGCGTGCTGAGCGAGACGCTGGCCTTCGATCCGAAGGGAAGCGCCAACGGCGTCGTGCAGGCCGCGGCCGTCACCGCCTTCCACCGCACCCCCGGCTACGAGACCTATGCGGGCCTCGGCTGGTACGGGGTGATCGTCCAAACCCGCTGACGCGGGCGCCCTGTCAAGCGGCGGCGTTCTGGCCCGATTTCCCGGGTGCGTCGGCCACGAAGCGGGCGTAGCCGGAGGCCCGCAGGGCGCAGGCCGGGCAGGTGCCGCAGCCGTAGCCCCAGGCGTGGCGCGCGCCGCGCTCGCCGAGGTAGCAGGTGTGGCTGTCCTCGACGATCAGATCGACCAGCGGCCGTCCGCCCAGGCGCTCGGCGAGGCGCCAGGTCTCGGCCTTGTCGAGCCACATGAGCGGGGTGTGCAGCACGAAGCGTCGCTCCATGCCGAGGTTGAGCGCGACCTGCAGCGCCTTGATCGTGTCGTCGCGGCAATCCGGGTAGCCGGAATAGTCGGTCTCGCACATGCCGCCGACGACGTGCCGCAGGCCCCTTCGATAGGCCAGAGCGGCGGCGAAGGTGAGGAAGACGAGGTTGCGGCCCGGCACGAAGGTGTTCGGCAGCCCGCCGGCCTCGAAGCCGATCGCCGTCTCGCGCGTCAGCGCCGTCTCCGAGACCTGCCCGAGCGCGTCGAGGGCCAGGGTATGGTCCGCGCCGAGCCGTTCCGCCCAGTCGGGGCGGATGCCGACGATCCCGTCGCGGAGCGCGTCGCGGCCGTCGAGCTCGATCCGGTGGCGCTGGCCGTAGTCGAAGCCCAGCGTCTCGACATGGGCGAACCGGTCGAGCGCCCAGGCGAGGCAGGTGGCGGAATCCTGGCCGCCAGAGAACAGGACCAGCGCGCGCTCGTCAGTCACCGTCGTACTCCGCCCAGGACATCGGCGTCTCGAACACCTTCACCGAGCTGAGGCCCGGCAGGCCGTCCTTCGTGCGATGCCAGATCCAGGCCGCGATGTTCTCGGCGGTCGGGTTCTCCAGACCCTCGACCTCGTTGAGGCAGTAATGATCGAGCCGGAGCAGCACCGGCGCGAAGATCGCCTCCATGTCGAAGAAGTCGACCACCCAGCCGGTCCGCGGGTCGACCGGGCCGGCGACCGTCAGCTCGACGCGGTAGGAATGCCCGTGCATCCGGTGGCAGCGGTGGGTCTCGGGCACGTTCGGCAGGCGGTGGGCCGCCTCGAAGGTGAAGGCCTGGGTGATCTTCATCCTGCTACTCCGCCTTGTCCGAGACGCCGGCCTGCTCGAACGTCGCCATGTCGCGATGGCAGGCGAGCGCGCCCTTCAGCAGCCCCATCGCCATGCCGGCGCCCGAGCCCTCGCCGAGCCGCATGCCGAGGGCCAGCAGCGGCACCAGCCCGAGGCGTTCCAGCACCTCCGCATGGGCGCCCTCGGCCGAGACGTGGCCGGCGAGGCAATGGTCGAGCGCGCGCGGGTCGAGCGCGTGCAGCACCGCCGCGGCGGCGGTCGCGACGTAGCCGTCGAGCACCACCGGCACCCGCTGCAACCGCGCGGCCAGGATCGCGCCGGCCATCGCCGCGACCTCGCGGCCGCCGAGGCGGCGCAGGACCTCGAGCGGGTCGTCGAGATGGCCGGCATGGTGGGCGAGCGCGGCCTCCACCGCCGCGACCTTCCGCGCGATCCCGGCCTCGTCCAAGCCGGTGCCGTGCCCGACCCAGTGCGACGGCGCTCCCCCGAACAGGGCGGTGTAGATCGCGGCGGCGATCGTGGTGTTGCCGATGCCCATCTCGCCGACGCCGACGCAATCCGTGCCGGCGGCCACCGCCTCCATGCCGAACGCCATGGTCGCGACGGTGGCCTTCTCGTCGAGGGCCGCGTCTTGCGTGATGTCGCCGGTCGGCAGGTCGATGGCGAGGTCGAACACCTTGAAGCCGAGGCCGTAGGCGGCGCAGATCTGGTTGATCGCTCCCCCGCCCGCGGCGAAGTTCTCGAGCATCTGGCGATTCACCGCATCGGGGAAGGCCGAGACGCCGCGCTTCGTCACGCCGTGGCTGCCGGCGAACACGCAGACCAGCGGCCGGTCCAGCGTCGGCATCGCCTTGCCCTGCCACGCTCCAAGCCAGGCGACGAACTGCTCCATCCGCCCGAGCGCGCCGGCGGGCTTCGTCAGCCGCGCCTCGCGCGCCGTGATCGCCGCGGTCGCATCGCGATCGGGGCCGGGCATCGTCTCGATCAGGCGGCGGATATCCGCGAACGGGGTCGGGTCGGTCATCGGGTCCGAAGGATTGTTGTGGGCGGGCTTGCGCGGGTGGACGGGCGCGCCGTTCCCGCGAGCTATAGTGGTGCGGGACGCGCGGGTGAAGGCTGCGTGCGGACGAAGGCCGATTGCGAGCGAAGGCGGCGTGATGGTGGGCGGACCGTTCCGCGGCGAGGCCGACTGGCCGGGCCGCGACCTGTTGCACGATCTGGCGGCGTGCCTGCGCTTCTACTCGCGCCTGCCGCTGCCGAGATTTCCGGGCGAGCCCGATCCGCACGCCGTTCCCGACTTCCGGACGATCCCGCGGATGCTGCCGCTGGCCGGCCTGATCCTGGCGCTGCCGCCGGCCCTCGTGCTGCTCGCCGGATGGTGGATCGACCTCGGGCCCTTCGTCGCGGCGACGCTCGCCGTCGCCGTCGCGGTGATGCTCACCGGTGCGCTGCACGAGGACGGCCTCGCCGACGTCGCCGATGGGTTCGGCGGCGGCGCGACGCCGGAGCGCAGGCTCGAGATCATGAAGGACAGCCGCATCGGCGCCTATGGCGGCGTCGCGCTGATGCTGTCGCTGGCGCTCCGGATCGGCGCGCTCGCCACCCTCCTGGACCGGACCGGCACGGCCGCCGCCACCGGCCTCGCCCTCGCCGCGATCCTGTCGCGGGTCGCCGCGCTCGCGCCGATGGTTCTGCTCGCGCCGGCCCGGCCCGAGGGCTTGTCCGCCGCGGTCGGCCGCCCGAGCCGGGCGGCGACGGGCACGGCCATCGGCATCGGATTGGTGCTGGCATTGCTGGCGCGGCCGCTCGGCCTGCCGTTCTCCGGCATCCTCGCGATGGTGGTGCTGGCGCCGCTCGCCGCCCTCGCCATGACGCGCATCGCCCGGCGGAAGATCGGCGGGCAGACCGGCGACGTCGTCGGAGCCTGCCAGCAGGTCGCAGAGATCGGGGCCCTGCTCGCCCTGCTGGCCACGGTCTGAGCTTGATCGCGGGGCCACGAAGCGGGCATGGACGCGGCATGAACCCGCCCATCCCGACGTCGTCCGGCAAACCCTCGAGCCCGTGCACCAAGGTCTGCGTCCTCGACGGGCCGAGCGGCCTGTGCATCGGCTGCGGCCGGACGCGCGACGAGATCGGGCTGTGGGGCTCGCTCTCCGAGCCGCAGCGGCGCGCGATCATGGCGGGCCTCCCGGCCCGGTTGCGGGGGGCCGGTCTGGCGGTGGCCGGAACGCCGGCATGACGATCCTCGCGTTGATCGCGATCGGCCTGGTGGTGGCCGTGCTGGTCGCGACCGACGGCGGCCGGATCGCCGGGGCGATCGAGCCCGACCAGCTCGCCGGCCTCGCCTGGGGCGCCGGCATCCTCGCGCTGGTGGTCGCCGGGTTCTGGCGACAATTCGCCGGCGCCCCCGGAAAGAACCTCCAGGCGCTGCTGCTCTGGTGCGGCCTCGGGCTCGCCTGCATCGTCGGCTACGTCTATCGCGAGCCGCTGCAGGAGGTCGGCGCGCGGGTGACCGGTGCGTTGCGCCCCGGCTCCCCGACGATCGGCCCCGGGGGCACGGTGACGATCACGCGCCGGTCGGACGGCGCATTCCTGGTCGAGGCGCAGGTCGATGGGCGGAGCCAGAGCTTCGCCTTCGACACCGGCGCCAGCGCGGTTGTCCTCACCGCGGAGAACGCCGCGGCGCTCGGCCTCCGCCCGGAAGCCGGCGCATTCACCGCCCGCGTCGCGACGGCGAACGGCATCGCCTATGCCGCGCCGACCACGCTCGACGCGCTCGCCATCGGCCCGATCACGGAACAGCGCGTCCCGGCGCTCGTCGCCAAGCCGGGCGCCCTCGACGGCAACCTGCTCGGGCAGAGCTTCCTGACGCGGCTCGCCGGCTACGAGGTCCGCGGCGACCGGCTGATCCTGCGCGGGCGCTGATCAGGCGGCGTCCCGCTCCGGCAACGCCCGCGAGACCAGCGCCACGGCCGCGCGCAGGGTCGCGAGGTCGGCCGCGGCCTCGACGCCCGCCGTCGAGAGGTGGCGCCGGTACGCCCGCGCCCCCGGCCGCCCGTTGAACAGCCCGAGCATGTGCCGGGTGATGGCATGGAGCCGCTCGCCGCCCTCCAACGCCGCCGCGACGTAGGGGGCATAGGCCTCGACCGCCTCGAACGCGTCCGCCACCGGGGCCGGCGCCCCGAACAGCTCGGGATCGACCGCGATCAGCCCGGCCGGATCGCCGTAGGCCGCGCGCCCGACCATCACGCCGTCGAGGCCGGACAGGTGCGCCTTCGCCTGCGCCACGGTGTCGATGCCGCCGTTCACCGCAATCGGCAGGGCGGGAAATGCCTGCTTGAGGCGGACCACCCGGGCGTAGTCGAGGGGCGGCACGTCGCGGTTCTCCTTCGGCGACAGGCCCTGAAGCCAGGCCTTGCGCGCGTGCACGATCAGCCCATCGACGCCGGCCGCGACGACCGCGCGGGCGAGCGTGTCGAGCGCCGGCTCCGGGTCCTGCTCGTCCACGCCGATCCGGCACTTCACCGTCACCGGCACCCGCACCGCCGCCTTCATCGCCGCGACGCAGGCGCCGACATGCTCCGGTTCCAGCATCAGGCAGGCGCCGAAGCGCCCGTTCTGCACCCGGTCCGACGGGCAGCCGACGTTCAGGTTGATCTCGTCGTAGCCGTAGCCCTCCGCGATCCGCGCGGCCTCGGCGAGGTCGGCCGGCTCGGAGCCGCCGAGCTGCACCGCCACCGGATGCTCCGCGCGCGAGAACCCGAGCAGCCGCTCCCGCGGGCCGTGGATGACCGCGCCGGTGGTGACCATCTCGGTATAGAGCCGCGCCCGCGCCGACAGCACGCGATGGAACGCCCGGCAATGGCGATCCGTCCAATCCATCATCGGCGCGACGCTGAAGCGCCAGCCTGCGAGGGTGCCGTCCGTCTCGGCCGCCGCAATCATTCGGATCTCGTACCCTAAAAAGCATCTCTCGCCGGCAGGACGCCGCCCTGCCCGCCTGCGGCGGCTTTGCCGTATCCACCTCGGCCGCGCGCCGGCGCGCGGACGCGTTCGGATACCATGCGCCGGAGACGGCACAAAGGCAGCACGGTGGGCTCGGCGATGCGCGGGCCCGAGCGACGCCTCGGTTGCGAGCGCCGTCGCGAGCCATGGGATCGATGCGCCGCGTGCGCGACGGCAAGGGACCGCTCCGCCAACCCACCCGCCGATACCCACTTGCCGATACCCACTTGCCAAGCGCGGAACGAGCCTCTAGACACCCCCTCGCGACCGGAACAGGCCTCCACCGCCGACCGGTCCGCAGGGCGCCCGTAGCTCAGCTGGATAGAGCACCAGACTACGAATCTGGGGGTCAGAGGTTCGAATCCTTTCGGGCGCGCCATTCCCACACAGCAATGCGAACACCGGCCGGCGGCCATGCGCCCGGCACGACGACGCGCCAGATGGTCCTGTCATCGACTCGGTCGACGACGTTCGTCACGGCGCGGTCGACGAACACCGGTAGCCACGCGTTTCGGAACGAAATCTCGCCCGTCGTCATGGTCTCTCGCATCGGCCTGTGGAACCCACGGTCGGCAACCGGGCGAACGCGCGGGAAACTCGCCGACACGGGGCCGTTGCAGCGCCGCATCTGCTGGGGTCCGCTGAGCCGTCGGCAGCCTGCAGCGTTCCTTCCCGACCGCTTCGAAATCGCCAACCTCGTCCTCGACCATTCGACAGAGCCGTTCTAGGTTCCATTTCACGGCGGCGGTGGCGTAACTCCTGTCCTGCTATTGGATCTGCGTAGGTGCCCAGAGCGCAACGCGCGGACGCGAGGTGCGTATCATTCGCGGTGGCTTCGTTGCACAGCGCGCGCAAGGTAGTTCATAATTTCGATGCTACTATTTATCGACATATGGAGATATATTTATTGAGTCTAACTACCTACTCGATTCCAGAATGCTACAAGATTTGATCTCTGAGGATAAAAAAATTAAAATTAATTAATTGATTAAATCTCACAGCCACCTTAATGATAATCGCGAAATATTTAATAAAACGTTTGAGACGATTATTACGTAAGCATCGCATTGGTAAAATACGCCAAGTTCGAATCCCCGGAGCCATAGATGGACAAACGCTCGGAAGTCGTACGGCTGTCGTCGGCTCTCGCGGCTCGGGTCCGCTATGCGCAGATGGTGGGCGGCCCGATCCTGCCGGCGCAGATCGAAGCGCTTCTCGATGCGGCGAAGCTGCTTCAGGCCTGCGACGTCCCGTGGCCGCCTTTGGTCGAGCAGGTGCTTCACGATGTCGCCAAGGAGCTGGAGGGTCCGGCGAGAACGCTCGATGTCGAGCCCGGTGGCTGAGTCGGGCGTTCCCCGATGCCGAAGCTCGCGGAGCATCAGCCGTTGCCCGACGGTCCCATCTTGCTTGCGGGCACGAACCCCATCAGCGCGGTCAGCCCGGCCTCGGTGATCGTCCAGCGGCAGGCACCGGCGAGGTCGGCCTCCGGCAAGGGTTCGATCAGCCCGCGCTTGGCCAGGGCTCGAATCTGGCGGTCCTGCGGATGGTAGAGGCGAGCGCCGCGCGACAGGATCTCGAGGCGGTAGCGCCCGCTCGCGGGCAGCCAGGGCTTCGCCTCAGCCATGGCGCCGCCGCTCCCGGCCGGCCATCGCGGCGAAGGGCCTGACGGCACGGCTCGCGAAGGGTTGGGCGAGCCAGGCATGGCCCGCAATACCCTTGGGATCCGCCGGCTTGTCGCTCGCAGCCACCAGATCCGCGATGACGACGTGGCAGGGCACTGAATCGGTCGTGTCGACGCCAGAGGCGGCACTCGATCGATTGGTCGGTGAGTCCGCCCGCACCGGAGTACGCTCGGCCGTGTTTCCGAGCCTGCCCGCGAGATCGGACGCGGCTCGGACCCATTCGCCGAACGCCAAGGAAACGCCCACGCGACGCGAGACGGCCAGAACGGCGGGGTTCCCCCGCGCGAGACGGTCGCCGTCGACCTCCAGTTGTGGGGCGAGGATCTGACCGATCGACGCAAGAACCCTGTGCAAAACGCTAAATCGCGCCTCAAAACAGTAAACCGATGACGCGTGGAGCGCGGCGCACTCGATGTCGGGTTTCTCAAGACCAATCAGGCGCTGGTCGTTGCCAGTGAGCCTCCCGGGAAGCGTGTCGAGGAGAGGGACAAAGCTCCACTCCGCCTCATCCGGCTTCACAACATCGACTACGAATGCTGGATATCCCGGCCGAAATCCCATTCTACGCTCACTTTTTCTGAGCTATCGCATGCATATCATAGCCTATAAAGAAGATATCAATCAAATTTTCAGTTTATGAAATCAAATACATGACGCTTCAATGGATATAAAAACAAAATCCCGCACGGACGATGACGATCTTCAGCGATTCGGCAGCGCTGTTTGCAGCCGTCGTGCAATCGTCCAGCACAAAAATCCGAACATCATCGACGGACGACGATGGCATCTCGGCCCCATCCGAGGCACCGGACGATCCGCAGCGCGTGTCCTGGAAACTGGCAAAAATCCACTATAAGGCCGCCCCAAACGCAACGTCTGGTTTAATATAGGTTAACATTGACATTTTCTCCTAATGGATACAGTTTTTCGTCAAATACAATTTGGCAAAAATCAATAAACGGCAAAATGCTCGATCCGGGTCGTGGACGGGCTTCGAAGCGCGATCAGAACCGACTGGTCACTTCGTCGCCTGAAATCAGCATCGCGGATCCGCTGCTGGACGCGATCGAGGGAAACATCGCAGCCGGCAGGGGCCGGGATATCGATCGCGACAGGCGAGAATTCGTTCGAGGGCAGGCCATGCATACGATCTCTACCGATGGGTTCACGCGTCCCAGTCACGTCGACGCCGGGGTGGCGCCGATGCTGCAATGGTTGAAGATCAGCGCGCTGACGATCGACCCGAGCTATCAGCGCCCGATCATCGGCGTGGGTCGCCGGAACGTCGAACGCATCGCCAGCATGTTCTCGTGGTGCTGCTTCACTCCCGTGGTCGTCTCCCCCGTCGAAGGCGGCCGCTTCGCGATCATCGACGGGCAGCATCGCACCACGGCGGCGCTGCTCGTCGGGTACGACGAGGTGCCCTGCCAGATCGTGATCGCCGCGCGTGAGCAGCAGGCGGCGGCGTTCAAGGCGATCAACTGCGTCACCACGCCGATCGCCCGCGTCGCGGTCCACGCCGCCGCCCTGGTCGCCGGCGAGACCTGGGCCGTCCAGGTCGCCGACGTCTGCGCCCGGGCGGACGCCACGCTGCTCCGCTATCCGCTGCCGATCAGCAAGCAGGCCGCCGGCCAGACCATGGCGGTCGGCGCGATCAAGCAATGCATCAAGCGGCACGGCCAGAACACCGTCATCACCGCCCTGCAATGCGTGATCGAGACCGGCAACAACAAGCCCGGGATGCTGAATGCCCGCATGATCAAGGCCCTGTGCGCGGCGATCGACCGGCATCAGGACTGGCGCGACGGCGGCCTCGCCCTGTTCGACGCGTTCGACCAGATCGATCTCGCGCGCCTGCAGGCCCGCTGCGACGACGGCTCGGCCACCGGAAGCGACCTCGTGCAGAGAATGGCCGAGGTGATCGCGGTCGAGCTGTCGGTCCTGATGCCGGTCACGCGCGAGCATCGGCCCGTGCGCTGGGACGCGCCGCGCCCCAAGCTCGAGGTCGTCAACCTCTGAGCGCGGTCCATCGCGTTGAGAACGCCTCGCCACGTCGGCCCCCCTGCGACCCGGCCGCAGTTCGCGCTCGCGGGCGGCGTGTGACGGGTCGCGCGCGATCCTGCCTGCCGACGTCGTGATCGAGCCACGGCGGAGGCACGACAATGCCGCCCGGGGCCGCTCGCGTTGCCCGGCGACCGAACGCCTGCGCCGGAGAATCGACATCTGGCCGACGGTACCAAGCCGCCGAATGCCGCTCGCACGCCCCGCCATCGTCACGTGCCCCGCGATGCACATCCTTCGAATCCGGCCGATCGAAGGGATGCGATCCACCTGCACCTCCGCATCGGCACGGAACGAGCGGGACGCATGCGATACGCGCCCATCCGATCGAGATCGGATGGGCGCGGGTTCGGAACGAGGGCTCCTCGGTCGCGGCGTCAGACGAAGAACAGGTCGTGGACGATTCCCTTCAGATGGGCGTCGTTCGCCCAGTTCGAGGCGCCGACGAGATCGCTTGCGCGAGCCACGTCGTCCGGCACCTCGCCCTGCCCCTGTGCCAGCAGCGTACCGTTCTTGAACAGTTGCATCAGGCCGTGGCTGTCCACGCCGGCATGCCAGGTTGCCGTCTCACCCTCGACGATCGCGTCCGCGGCGGCGATCCGGTGTGCGACGCCCTTGTCGAAGATCTCGAACGCCATGGTGTCGGACTGCCCGACCTGCCCCAGCCAGATGTTGTCCGTCCCCGCGCCGTTGCCGGTGTCGAACACGCGCTGGAAGCCGCCCGCATCGAGGTCGTCGAAGCGTACGGTCGCGTAGGCGTCGAACGCGCCGTGGATCTCGGGAATCGCGTTGTGGGCCTGGACCTCGAGATGGTTCACGCTGCCGACCAAGGGGGTATCGCTGGCATAGTTGGACGCGCCGATCAGGCTGTGGCCGCGCACCACGTCCGACGGCACCGCGCCCTCGCCCTGCGTGAGCAGCACGCCGTCCTTGTAGATGCGCATCACGCCGCCCTCGTCGACGCTCGCCTGCCACAGCGCGGTTTCGCTCTGGGTGATCGCATGCTTGGCGACCAGCCGGTGCTTGATGCCGCCCTCGATGATCTCGAACGCCATGTCGGCGCCGTTCCCGACCTGGCCCATCCAGATGTTGTTCGTGTCCGCGCCGCTGCCGGTGTCGAAGATCCGCTGGTACCAGCCGTGTCCGAGATCATCGAAGCGCGCCTCGGCGCTGACCGAGAAAGCGCCTTCGGCATGATTCAGTTCGCTGTAGGCATGGACGTCGACCTTGCCGGCACTGCCGAGCAGCGGCGCATCACTCGCCCAGTTGGACCTGCCGACCAACTCGCTGGTGCGCACGACATCGGCAGGAACGACCCCGTGCCCTTCGGCGAGCAGGAGGCCGTCCTTGTAGAGCTTCATCACGCCGGTCTCGTCGACGCTCGTCGTCCAGTGCGCGTCCTGCCCGGCGACGATCGCGTCCTTGGCGGTGATGCTGTGGTCCTCGCCGTCGCGCCAGATCGAGAACACCATGTCGGTGCTGTCGGCGCGCTGGCCCAGGAACACGTTGTCCCGCTCGGCGCCGTTGCCGAAGTCGAACACGCGCTGCCACGCGCCGCCGGCCGGATCGTCGAACCGGGCGACGACGTCCGCCACGAAGGCGCCATGGATGTCCGCCGGATTCTGGGCCACGGTGACGTCGAGCACCTTGCCGATCAGCGGCGTGTCCCAGCCCCAGTTGGATTTGCCGACCAGTTCGCTGGCGCGCGCGACGTCGGCGGGGACGACACCCTGACCCTGCGCCACCAGCGTGCCGTTCTTCGACAGGAGCATCGTGCCGCCGTCGTCGACCGCGACCTTCCACGTCGCCGTCTCGCCCGCAACGATCGCGTTCGCGGCGGTGATGCTGTAGGGCCGGCCGTCGCGCCAGATCGCGAACATCATGTCGGTGCTGTCGGCGCGCTGACCCAGGAACACGTTGTCCTGCCCGGGGCCGTTGCCGAAGTCGAACACGCGCTGCCACGTGCCGCCGGCGGGATCGTCGAACCGGGCCTGGGCGGTGGCGGTGAAGGCGCCGTGGATGTCGGCGGCCAGCACGGCCGGAATGACGGTTTCCTGCTGCCCGACGCCTCCGCGCGCGCGCAACGCAGCCATCAGGTCGGCGACCGCGACCGTGCCGTCGTCGAACGACAGCATCTCGATGCCGCTGAGCGTATCCGTGCCGGTCGCCGCGCCGCGGATCGAGAAGCCGGCGTTCAACGCGGCGGGATTCCAGATCACGGTGTAATCCGCGCGGTTGCCCGCGTACACCGCCGTGTCGAAGCCCGTGCCGCCGACGAGCGCGTCGTCGCCGCCATTGCCGGTCAGCTTGTCGTCGCCGGCGCCGCCATCGAGCCGGTTGGCGACATCGTTGCCGATCAGGATGTCGGCCGCGTGGCCGCCGACCGCGTTCTCGATCGTGACGCCGTTGGCGATGGTGAAGCCGCCGGTGAACGTCTCGGACGTGCTCACCCAGCCGCCGCCGCCGATCTCCTCCTTCAGCATCGCGGCGCGCAGATCGATCTTGGAACGGACGTCGCCGACGTACGCGATCGAGTCGATGCCGCCGGTATCCCAGATCGTCGTATATCCGTGGTTGAAGTCGACGTCGTCGCCGAAGCGATAGACGGTGTCGCCGGTGGCGTTTTCGGACCGGCCGTACATGGCCTGCAGCGCGGCGATGTCGATCGCGGCATAAGAGCCGGGCTGGGCGTTGAGCGGCGTTCCGTAATCGACCCAGGGCGTGAACGGGTTGTCCTCGCCCAGGAATGGCGAGGTGTAGGTCATCACAGAGTACAGCTGAGAATTCAGCTGATGCCTGCCGGGATCGCCCGCCCAGGTCGCGCCATCCAGGACATTTCCGAAATCGAGGTCGTGACTGTGCTTGAGGCCCAGGGCATGGCCGGTCTCGTGGAACCATGTTTCCGAGTAGGTGCCCAGCCGCACCGCCGCGGCCGATCCGGCCACATTGGCGTTGATGCCGATGACGCTGTCGGCGCTGGTCACGCCCACCCACGGCAGCACCGATTCGCCGCCGCCGCCTTCCTCGAGCCTGAAGCTCAGATTGCCGCCCCATGCGACCTCGGTGAAGCGCAAGGCGGTGAAGCTTTCGATATTTGCGATGATCTCGCGATAGAACGGCTTCCAGTCGCCCTCGTCCATGTCCGGGACGCCGTTGCCGTTGATGTCGCTGTAGGCGAAGCTGTAGGTCAGGTCCGGTCCGATCCAGGCTCGCCCGACGTTCAGGCTGTCGATCACCGGATTGCCAAAATACCAGATGCCCGTCGTCTGCTCGGCCATGCTTCGCCCCCCGATATGCGCGCGTCCGCCGATCGCAGATCCGGCGCGCGATGCCGTCAGGTTTATTTTCCGAGGTTCGAACAAGCCGTTAACAGCCTCGCTCGATTCTCCGCAGATCGTACTTTTGCGGCTCGCGCCCGTTGCGCCGGCGCGCAGTCCTTACATCGAGTTAATACTGAAAATATCCACAGAACGAAGGCAATAATACAGTATATCTGCTTCGATCTTTACATAAGAAATTATGCCGATCTTGAAGCGCCTAACAGACCCGTCAGATCTGGTTGCGGGTCATGAGGCTTGCGGCGAGGGCAGTGAAGGCGTCGTGGATGTCGGCGCGTCGCTTGGAGCGGACGGGCAGGCGACGGAAGCGGTCGAACCCGGCATGGGTCCGCTCCACGACCCAGCGGGGGCGACCGCGCCTCTCACGGCTCGTCGCAATCGCGAACGCCTCGCCATGCCACGCGCCCTGCGCCGCCACCGCATCGTCGCCGGCACGCCGTTCGAAAGGGCGAGCGGTTCTCGGCTGACGCGCACACGGAGCGCCCCTAGGCGCCGATGCGGCTGCGCGCCACGGCCCGTGCTCTCGACCCCGTCCGCGGCGTCGGTCGTCGAAGCGGTAGCTGGCGTCATGCCCACGATGCCGGACGGTCCGCACGTCCGCACCCACGTGACGATGCCACTTCCAGAGGCGTCCCGCTTTTGGGATAGATCGGACCGTGCACGTCGCATTCGCGACCGTCCGGATGGATCGCTCGGCGATCCGGCGCCCGGATGGCGCAGCGCGTGCCTGGGACGGGGGACGACGATGGACGAACTCAACGGCCGGGTTCTCGGGCTGCAGATCCTGCTCACCGGCGTCATCGCCCGGATGGCGAGCGAGAACCGCTACCCGGTCGGCTTCCTCTCGGATTTTCGCGACGAGATCCGCGCCGTGGTGAGCGGCATCCGGATCACCGGGGCGGAGGACGAGGGCCACGTGCGAGCGACCGCGCTCCACGCGATCGACGAGCTGTTCTCGCTGATGAAGCCGCCGAGCCAGGATTGAACGGGTCCTGCGATCCGGAATCACCGGCGCAGGCAGGACGGACCGCGCCGCGTCGACGCCCGCCGGACGCAGCGGCGCCCGCGATGGGCGCGCTTTAATCCGAGCCGCGACGCGATCGGTGTGAATTGTGTCTCCCCAGCAACACGCGGGGCGGGACGAAAAGGTCTTAGCGATCCCTTGGACCTATTCCAATTCAGAAATCGGACCCAACGGCCTGCTGGGAATGGTCATTCCGGGGAACTCGTCGGCATCCCATCCGTCAACCTGGAATAGTTCCGATCTCCGATCGGGCCGATGATCGTCGTTCGGCCTCGGAAATCAGCCATAGTTTGGTTCTGTTCCAACATTCGTTCGTTGACGGAAGATCTTTCCCGAGCCCTTTGAGGCCATCGCATCGCCCGAGGACTGGCGCTGCGGGTGCCGGGGGGTCGGAAGATCGTGCAGAGCTCATCTCGTATTCCAAAGTCGCTGCGTCCTGCTGCCGATGGGCGTTACGCGAAGCTCAAGGAGCAGAAGGGCGTCATCGGCGTCGCCTGCGCCGTCGCGGTCGGCTCGGTCGGCAGCGCTGAGGCGCAGCAGGGGCCTGCATCCGCCCTGCCGCCCCTGAACATCGACGCCCCGATCACGCGGCAGCGGCCGCCCGCTCCGAAGCCCGGCCCGACCCAGGTCAAGGCACGCACGGCCCTGCGCCGTGCGGTGCGGGCCCGCCGTGTGGCGGCACCTCCGGTCGCGGCGCCCGCAATCGGCGCCGCCGCGACCGGCGCCGGCCTGCCGATCCTGGCCCGGGGCGACATCAGCGGCAATCCGTATGCGGACCCGGCCGCGCCCTACAAGGCCGACCGCCTGTCCTCGAACCGCTTCACGCAGCCGATCCTCGACACGCCGAAGTCGATCACCGTCGTCACGCGGGAGGTGATCGACGACAAGAACGCGACCAGCTTCCGCGACATCCTGCGGACCACCGCCGGCGTGACGCTCGGTTCCGGCGAGGGCGGCAACGCCTTCGGCGACCGCTTCTTCATCCGCGGCTTCGATGCGCGCAACGACGTGTTCATCGACGGCATCCGCGACCCGTCGGTCAGCGTGCGCGAGAACTTCTTCACCGAGCAGGTCGAGATCCTGCGCGGCCCGGCCTCGTCCTTCGCCGGCCGCGGCACGGCGGGCGGCGCGGTGAACGTCGTCACCAAGCAGGCCACCACGGCGGGCGACTTCTACAACACCGAAAGCCAGGTCGGCAGCGACAGCCGCGGCCGCGTCACGCTCGACTTCAACCAGGTGATCAGCCCGGCGCTCGCGGTCCGCATCGGCGGCCTGTACCAGGAATCCGGCGTCGCCGGGCGGCGGTTCGTGACCGACGACCGCGACGGCGCGGCGCTCGCCGTGACGCTGAAGCCGGCCGACGACTGGAAGTTCACCGCCAACTACGTCCACACCGACCTGAACGGGCTGCCCGATTTCGGGGTGCCCTTCAACGCCCTGTCGCGGCGGCCCTTCACCGAAAGCATCGTGCCGCGCGACACCTATTACGGCTTGATCAACCGCGATTTCCAGCACGTCCAGCAGGATACCGGGACGCTGACCGCGGAATGGTCGCCGACCGAATGGGTCACGCTCAGCAACCGGTTCCGGGCCGCGCACTCGGTGCTCGACTACGTCGGCACGCTGCCGGAGGCCCCGGTGATCCCGGCCAACCGCAACCTTTACGGCACGACGCTCAGCCTCAACCCGCAGAGCCGCTACCAGACGGTCGACGTCACGGCCGACATCTCCGACGCGACCTTCCGCTTCGACACCGGCCCGATCAAGCACACCCTGGTCCTCGGCACCGAGTTCAGCCGCGAGGAGGTGAGCCGCCAGGGCTATACCGGCCTGACCTCGGAACTGTTCTCAGGCAACTTCAGCGGCAACGGGACGCTTCGCGGCATCAACATCCTCACCCCGCCCAACACGCTGCCGTTCTCGACCCGGCCGACCAAGGCCGGCAACCCGACGGTCATCCCGGTCGACACGAAGGCCGGATACCTGATCGAGACAATGAACTTCAGCGATCTCGTGCTGCTCAACGGCGGGGTGCGCTTCGACGACTACGCGATCACCTCGTCGAACGACACCAGCTCGGTGTCGGCCCATTCCGGAAACCTGAACTACAACATCGGGCTGACCCTGAAGCCGACCTCGACCGTGAGCGTCTACGCCGCGCACGCGACCTCGTCGAACCCGGTCGGCGCGGAGCTCGACGCGTCGAGCTCCCTCTACGGCGGCCTCAATCCCGCCTTCGCCGGCAACCAGATCCTGGCGCCGGAGCAGAACACGGCCGACGAGATCGGGGTCAAGTCCGAGCTGTTCGACCGCCGCCTGCTCGCCACCGCGGCCCTGTTCAACACCGTCAAGGACAACGCGCGCGAGACGATCGGCAGCGGCACCAACGCGGTGATCTCGGCGACCGGCGCATACCGGGTGCGCGGCCTCGACCTCGAGCTGGCCGGCAGGGTCAGCGACCGGCTCAGCCTGTTCGGCGGCTACGTCATCATGGACACGCGGGTGACGCAGTCCGCGATCCCGCAGAACGTCGGCAGCCGGCTGGCCAACATCGCCAACCGCTCCTTCAGCATGCTGGCGAAGTACCAGCTGTCCCCGATGTTCGAGGTCGGCGCGCAGGTGGTCAACAACTCGCGGGTGGCGGGCGGCACGCTGGCGGCCAACGCCAACGTCCTGCCCTCGTACTGGCGCTTCGACGCCTTTCTCGAGGCGAAGGTGAACGAGAACCTGACGGTGAAGCTCTACGGCGCCAACCTCACGGACCGGCGCATCTACGACGCGCTGTACCAGAGCAACGTGCCGTTCACGCAGCTTCAGCCCGGCCGCACCATCTCGCTGATCGCGCAGACGCGGTTCTGAGCGATGCTGGTCTGCATTCCCGAGGTGCTGAGCAAGGCCGAGGTCGCGGAGTTCCGCGCGATCATGGACGCGGCGGAGTGGGAGGACGGCCGGTCCACGGCCGGCTCGCAGTCCGCCTTGGTCAAGCGCAACGAGCAGCTGCCGCCCAACGGCGCGGTCGCGCGGCGCCTCGGCGAGCGCATCGTCGGCGCGCTCCTGGCCAACCCGCTCTTCGTCTCGGCCGCGATCCCGCTGCACATCTTCCCGCCGCTGTTCAACCGCTACGGCGAGGGGCACCATTTCGGCGTGCACGTCGACAACGCCGTGCGCGGCGACCCGATGACGGGCCTGCGCATCCGCACCGATCTCTCGGTCACGCTCTTCCTCGCCGAGCCCGACACCTACGACGGCGGCGAGCTCATCGCGGAGGATTACTACGGCTCGCAGGAGGTGAAGCTGCCGGCGGGCGACCTCGTGCTCTACCCGGCATCGAGCCTCCACATGGTCACGCCGGTGACGCGGGGCACGCGGGTCGCCTCGTTCTTCTGGCTGCAGAGCATGATCCGCAGCCCGCAGGCGCGCAGCCTGATCTACGACCTCGACACCTCCATTCAGGGGCTCGTCGGGGAGCTGGGCCGCGACCACGCCGAGGTGGTGCGGCTCACGGGCATCTACCACAACCTGATCCGGACCTGGGCCGAGACATGACCGATCATCGACCCCGCCGGCGATCCGCGATCCGCGCGATCGCCCTCGCCCCCCTGCTCTGGCTGGCGCCGGCGCAGGCGCAGCAGCCGGGCGCCGTCCCGCCGCCGGCGATCGCCGCGCCGGCCGCACCCGCGCCGGCGAAGCCCGCGCGGCCGACCGAGGTCGAGGTCGGCGGCTCGGCCCGTGCGCCGCTGGCCGCCGAAGCGCCGCCGGCGCCGGAGCCGGGCCCGCGAAGGGCGATTTCCGCCTCGGCCCCCGGCGGCCACGAGCTGTCGCCGTGGTCGATGTTCCTGAACGCCGACATCCTGGTGAAGGTGGTGATGAGCGGGCTGGCGCTCGCCTCGGTCGTCACCTGGACGATCCTCGTGGCGAAGACGATCGAGCTCGGCCTCGCCCGCCGAAGCCTCGTGCGGGCGCTCGGCCGCGTCGCCGAGACCGGTTCGCTGGCCGAGGCCGAGCGGGCGCTCGGCAGGGGCGGCACGATCCTCGACCGCTTCGTCGGCACGGTCGCGAACGAGGTGCGGATCTCCAAGGGCCATGCGGAGGGCATCAAGGAGCGGGCGGTCTCGCGCTGCTCCGAGCTGGTGAAGGCGGAAGGCCGCCTCGCCCGCCGCGGCATGGGCGCGCTCGCCACGATCGGCGCGATCTCGCCCTTCGTCGGCCTGTTCGGCACCGTCTGGGGCATCATGAACAGCTTCATCGGGATCTCGCGGGCGCAGACCACGAACCTCGCGGTGGTCGCGCCCGGCATCGCGGAGGCGCTGCTGGCCACCGCCATCGGCCTCGCCGCCGCGATCCCTGCGGTGATCATCTACAACCACTTCGCCCGGGCGACCCGGAGCTACGGCGACCTGGTCCAGCGCGCCTCCGGCACGGCGATGCGGCTGCTGTCGCGCGAGCTCGAGCGCGGCGAGGTCGGGCGCCATGCGCCGCTGGCGCAGGCGGCCGAGTGAGCGGGGGGCCCTGAACCATGGCGATCTCACTCGGTGGCGACGAGGACGGCGACGAGTTCGGCGAGGCGCACGAGATCAACGTGACGCCGTTCATCGACGTGATGCTCGTGCTGCTGATCATCTTCATGATCGCGGCACCGCTCTCGACGGTCGACCTGCCGATCGACCTCCCCTCCTACAGCGCGGTTCCGCAGAAGCGACCGGACAAGCCGACCTACGTGACGATCAAGGCCGACCTCGCGGTCGCGATCGGCGAGACGCCGGTGCGGCGCGTGGACCTCGCGCAGGCCCTCGACGCGCAGGCCGATCCGAGCCGGGAACGGCGCATCTTCCTGCGCGCGGACCGCGCGGTCCCCTACGGCGAGATGATGGACGTCCTCGAGATTCTCCGCGCCGGCGGCTACCTCAAGGTCGCGCTCGTCGCGCTCGAAGGTCCGCCCGCGGATGCGGCGGGGCCGGCGCCACGGGCGCCATGACGGGCAGGATCGGCAGAGCACACGCGCTCGGGGCTTCCGGCACGGCGCGCCTCGGCTGGCCGCTCTGGTTGGCCGCGGGCGCGTTCGTGCTCGCGCTGCATGCCGGCGGCGGCCTGCTCGCGCTCGGCTCCGCGGAGCCAGACGAGGCCGACGACCTCGGTGCCGTCGCCTTGGAGGTCGGCCTGGAGATGACGGCGCCGCGGCGCGAGCCCTCGGACCTGCCGCCCGGGCCGGAAGCCGACGATGCGGCCGCCTCGCCGGCCGTCGTCCAGCAGAAGGCCGTCGACGACCCGACCGAGCTGCCGAAGGCCGTGCCGACCGAGACGGAGGACCCCGACCGGATCGTCTCGCCGGAGGCGCCCCTCAAGCCGCAGGAGGACGAGAGCAAGGTCAAGGTCGCCGAGACCAGCCCGTCGGCGGAGTCGGTCGCGTCCGAGGCCGCCGCCGCGCCGACCTCCGAGACGGTCAAGGAGGCTGCGATCGCGACCGCGCCCGTCCTCGGCACCGGCGAGAGCGCCCGCCGCGTCCGCACCACGTGGCAGAAGCAGCTCATGGCCCATCTCGACCGGCACAAGCGCTACCCGGGCGGCACCACGCATCCGACCGGCGAGGTGCTCGTGAGCTTCCTCCTCGACCGCGTCGGCCACGTGGTCTCGGCGACGGTGCTGAAGGGGTCCGGCGACGGCGCGCTCGATCAGGCCGCCCTGACGATGATGCACCGATCCGATCCGGTTCCGCCGCCACCGCCGCTCGTCGCGGACGAGGGGCTGACCTTCACGATCCCGGTGGTGTTTCGCGCCAAGCCGAAGGGCAAGTGAGACGGCCGCATCCCGTGCCGGCGACACCGGAGATCGCGCGGCCCGATCCCAGCGCGCAGGGGTGCTGAAACGCAAAAATCCCGCCCCGGGTCTCCGGGTACGGGATGCGAACCTAAACGCTGTTCGATCTTAACGGCTGTTTAGGATTGGTGCCCAGGAAAGGACTCGAACCTTCACCTCTTGCAAGACTGGTACCTGAAACCAGCGCGTCTACCAATTCCGCCACCTGGGCTCGCCGGGCGCTCGGCGCCGACGTAGGCTCGTTTAGGGGGTGGCATCGGTGGCGTCAATCGGGATTCCACATGTGCGGGCGTTCGACCGCCCGGTGTGATCGTGGCGCTCGCCTCGGCGCGGATGGCCGGCCCGATGGCGGGCGCCAGCGCGTCAGAAGCTCGGTGCCGGCTCGCCGTCCTCCACGTCCGGCGTGCGCGACCGGGACCGGCGATCGAGCAGCGATTGTCCGAGCGCGCGGAACGGCGCGACGAGCCGGCGGGCGTCCTCGGCGCGTTCCATGAAGCGCTCGCCGCTGCGGATCTCCTTGTCGAGGCGGGCCATGGTCCGGGCGAGCGACGGATCGTCGTCCTGCAGCCAAGTCTCGACCACGCGGGCGAAGGCGATGACGACGCCCTGGAGCTTGAGCCGGCCGAGCGGGCCCTCGGTGCCGATCCCGGCCGCGGCCAGCATGTACCGGTGGGAGTTCAGGGCCACGCCGTTCAGGGCCAGCATCGACAGCACGTCGCCGCGCAGCGCGAACGAGATGCGCCGCAAGGCCGGCTTGTACGGCGTCATCGCGTCGAGCCGGCGCATCAGCACGTCGAACAGCCGCTCGCGAGTCGGCTCCTCGGCGAGGTCGGCACCGTCCTCCTCGAGCACCTTGCGGTCGATGATCCGGGCGAGGCCGGCAAGAATCGCGCCCTTCGACGGGAACAGGTCGCGCAGCTCCGCCAGGCTCAGACCCGCCTCGCGGGCTATGTCGCCGACCTCGATGTCGTTCCAGGGCTGCTCGGCCGCCAGCCGCATCAGCGCCTCCACCGCCGCCTCGCGCGGGGGCAGCGTCGGCGGCTCGTGATGGGCGCCGGGATCCGCCGGCTTGCGGCCCTTCTTCGGCGAGCCTGCTGTCTCGGTCATGCGGCCTGCTCCTGGCTGATCTCGCGCGCGCTCCGAAGGGGCGACGCGCCTCGTGACGATCGACCCGCGAAACGGCCGATCCTGTCCCGCTCCCTATGTAGGGACGCGGGCGGACGAGGGCAGTGCCTTTGTGCGCGCTTGCCGCACGAGGGCGATGGCACGTCATGCCCATTGGGCGCACGCGAGGCGCGGTGTTCGACGATGGCGGCACGATCGCGCGCCGGCCTTGCCCGCCCTGCTCTCCATCGCGGCCGTGGTCGGCAACGCGGTGGTGGATCATGGGCCGAAGGCGCTTGCGGCGCCGGCGCGGTGAGCGACAGGCCTCTCATCGCGGGATGACGGAACCGCGAAGCGCTCGGATCGACCGCCCGAACGCGATGTCCGCGCCCCGATCGAAGATGCGCGTGCGCCGAAGCGTCCCCTACTCCGCGGCAACCCGAGGCGGCGCCGGGTAGCCCCGCCCATCGTTGGCGGGATGGCCGGAAGGCGCGCGCCCCGCCTCCTCCGGGTCGTCGCGCGCGCCGACGAAGCGGGAGAACAGGCGGACGATCAGGCGGGAGAGGTCGTCCATCAGCACGAAGATCGCCGGCACGAAGACCAGCGACAGGCCGGTGGAGACGATGAGGCCGCCGATCACCGCGATCGCCATCGGGGCCCGGAACTCGCCGCCGATGCCGAGCGCCATCGCGGAGGGCACCATGCCGGCGGCCATGGCGATCGTGGTCATCACGATCGGCCGCGCGCGCTTGCGGCCGGCATCGATGATCGCGGTGGCGCGGTCGACGCCGCGACCCATCTCCTCGACGGTGAAATCGACGAGCATGATCGCGTTCTTCGTGACCACGCCCATCAGCATCAGGATGCCGATGACGACGGGCATCGAGATCGGCTTGTGGAACACCAGCAACCCGAGGATCGCGCCGCCGATCGAGAGCGGCAGCGAGAACAGGATCGTCATCGGCTGCAGGAACGAGCCGAACAGCAGGATCAGCACGCCGAACACCATCATCAGCCCCGCGCCCATGGCGAGGGCGAAGCCGGAGAACACCTCGCCCATCACCTCGGCGTCGCCGGTCTGGCTGATGGTCACGCCCGGCGGCAGGGCCTGGGCGGTCGGCAGGTGCATGACCTGGTCGATCAGCGAGCCGAGGGCGTCCGAGCCCTGCATGTCGCCTTCCAGCGCCACGCGGATCGCCCGGTCGTAGCGGTCGATCGCGGTCGGGCCCTGCCCGAGAGACAGGTCGGCCACCGTCGAGAGCGGCACCGCGGCGCCGCCCTTGACCGGGACCTTGAGGGTCTCGAGCTGGGCGAGGTCGCCGCGCAGGGTCTCGGGCAGCTGCACCCGGATCGGCACCTGACGGTCGCGCGCGTTGAACTTGGCGAGGTTGGCGCCGATGTCGCCGATGGTCCCGACGCGCACCGTCTCGGCGATCAGGTCGGTGGAGACGCCGAGATCGGCCGCGACCCCGGCCTTGGGGCGGATGCGGATCTCGGTGCGGTCGAGCGGCGCGGTCGAGATCACGTTGACGAGGTGGGACACCTGAGCCGCCTCGCGCTGGAGGCGCTGCGACACGTCGGCGACCACCGCCTTGTCGGGGCCGGCGATGATGAGCGCGAGATCGCGCTGGCCGCCCTCGCGCAAAGCCCAGAACCGGATGTCGGGCTGCTGCCGCAGGGTCGCGCCGACGGCAACGTCGACCTCCTTCTGCGTGCGGTGTCGCGTGTTCTTCGGCGTCAGGTTGATGGTCAGCGAGGCGAGCCGCACCTCCTTCTTCCCCGGCAATTGCCGGCCGCCGTCGACGAACACGCTGCGGACCTCGGGCAGCGTCCGGATCTTGTCCACCAGCGCGTCGGTGACGCGCGTGGTCTCGGCGAGCTTGGCGCCGGGCGGCAGCTCGACCACGAACAGCGTGCGGGCCGCGTCCTCGGCCGGCAGGAAGCCGGACGGCAGCAGGCCGGTGGATAGGATGGAGGCGGCAAAGCAGGCCAGCCCCGCCACCAGCGTCACGAACTTGTGCCGCACCGACCACGCCACGAGGCGGGTGTAGCCGCGCATCACGACGCTTTCGCGCGTGTCCTCCGGCCCGTGGTCGCGCAGGAAGTAGGCGGCGAGCAGCGGCGTGATCAGGCGCGCGACCAGCAGCGACATGAACACGGCGGCCGCGATCGTCAGGCCGAACTGCTTGAAGTACTGCCCGGCGATGCCGCCCATGAACGAGACGGGGGCGAAGATCGCGATGATCGTCGCGGTGATGGCGATGACCGCGAGGCCGATCTCGTCGGCCGCCTCGAGGGCCGCGCGATAGGGCGTCTTCCCCATCCGCATGTGGCGGACGATGTTCTCGATCTCGACGATGGCGTCGTCGACCAGAATGCCGGTCACCAGCGTGATCGCGAGCAGGCTGACGGCGTTCAGCGAGAAGCCGAGCGTGCTCATCACCCAGAAGGTCGGCAGCACCGAGAGCGGCAGCGCCACCGCCGCGATCAGCGTCGCGCGCCAGTCCTTCAGGAACAGCAGCACGACGATCACCGCCAGCGCCGAGCCCTCCAGCAGCCCGAGCATCGCGGAATGGTAGTTGCCGACCGTGTTGGTGACGGAGGTGTCGATCAGGTCGAAGCGCACGCCCGGGTTGGCGGCGTGCAGCGACGCGATCCGGTCGGCCACGCCGACCGAGACCTCGGCGTCGCTGGCGCCGGCCGAGCGCGAGATCGCGAAGGCGACCACCGGCTCGCCGTTGAAGCGGGCGAAGGTGCGCGGCTCCTCGGCGGTGTCGGTGAGCGTCGCGAGCTCGTCGAGCCGCACCTTGCGGTTGCCGGAGACGACGATCGATGTGGCGCCGAGCGTGTCGAGGGTCGCCGAGGCCGCGAGCGTGCGGATCGACTGCTCCTGGCCGCCGACCTCGCCGCGTCCGCCGGCCATGTCGGCCGAGGTCAGGCGCAGCTGCCGGTTGACGTCGGCCGCGGTGATGCCGAGCGCGAGCAGCCGGTCGGGCTTCAAGGTGACGCGGACCTCGCGGGCGACGCCGCCGAGGCGCTCGACGCCGCCGACGCCGCGCACGCCCTGGATCGACCGGGCGACCACGTCGTCGACGAACCACGACAGGTCCTCCGGCGTCATCGCGGGCGCGGACGCGCCGTAGACCATGATCGGCAGGCCGGCGATCTCGACGCGGTTGATGATCGGCTCGTCGATGGTCCGCGGCAGGTTCAGGCGGATCTTCGAGACCGAATCCTTCACGTCGTTGATGGCCCGATCGGTGTTCACCTCGAGCCGGAACTCGATGGTGGTGACCGACGAGCCCTCGGTGATGGTCGAGAGGATGTGCTTGACGCCCTTCACGCCCGCCACCGAATCCTCGACCCACTTCGTGACCTGGGTCTGAAGCTCGGAGGGCGCCGCGCCCGACTGGGTGATCGTCACCGAGACGATCGGGATGTCGATGTTGGGAAAGCGCGTGATCGGCAGGGAGCGGAAGCTAACGAAGCCGAGCAGCATCAATACGAGGAACAGGACGATCGACGGCAGCGGCCGGCGGATCGACCAGGCGGAGATGTTGAGGCGCATGACGTCGCCCCTAGCGCGCGGTCGCGTCGGCGAGCGGCGTCAGGGTCTCGGACGGCACGGGCCGCACCCGGTCGCCGTCGCGCAGGAAGCTTCCGGCGCGCGCGACGACGGTTTCGCCGGCGGCAAGCCCGCTGCGAACCTCGGAGAACCCCGCGGCGGAGAGGCCGGGCACGACCTTGCGCGCCTCGACCCGCTCGTCCTTCACCACGAGGACCCCGGCATTGCCGTCGGCCGCGAACAGGAGGCTGGAGACCGGGACCGCGACGCCGGTTCGCCGCGCCACCTCGACGGTGCCGCGACCGAAGGCGCCGATGCGGAGCGCGGGATCGTCGCCGAGCGCGATCCGGACTTTGCCCAGCCGCGTGGTGCGGTCGACCTCCGGGTAGACCCGGCGGACCTTGCCGACGATCTTGCGCCCGTCCTCCAGGTCGAGCTGGGCCGGATCGCCGATCTTGATCCGCGGCAGCCAGGTCTCCGGCACCTCGCCTTCCAGCTCGATCTCGCCGCGCGCGATCAGGCGGAACAGCGGCTCGCCGGCCGCGGTCGCGGTTCCGCCGACGCGGGCGGTGCGGCGGTTCACGATCCCGGCTTCCGGCGCGCGGATCGCGGCGCGGGCGCGCTTGAGCGCGATCTCGGCACCCGAGGCCTTGGCGGTGGCGAGATCGGCCTCTGAGGCCTGCAGGCCGCCACGGGCCGAGGCGAGCCTGCCGTCCGCGCCCTGTGCCGCGGAGACGCGCTGCTCGAGGATCGCGGCGGTGGCGTTCCCAGTCTTGATCAGGGCCTGGGCGCGCTCCAACGACAGCCGCGCCTCGGTCTGGGCCGCCTCCGACTGCACGATCTGGCTCTTGGCCTGAACGATCGCGGCGTCGGCCCGGGCGACCGCCGCCGCGTTCGCGGCTTCCTGGGTCGCGATCATCTCGGTGGAGAGTTTCGCGAGCACCTGGCCGGCGGCGACCCGGTCGCCCTCCTCCGCCAGCAGCTCGATGATGCGGAAGCCCTCGATCTCCGGCGACACCAGGATCTCGTCGCGCGGCACCAGCGTGCCGGTGATGACCGCCCGCTCGACGATCTCCCGCGTCTGGGCCGGCACGACGCTGATCGCCGGCGCGATGGATTGCGGCTCGGGCACCGCCGCCGTCTCGACCGCGCCGGCGGTCGATGCGCCCGCGCAGAAGGCCGCCGCGAGGCCGGCGACACGCAGGGCGGCAACGAAGGATCGCATCACGGCAGTGGTCTCGCTGGCGGCCGCGGGCTCGCCTGAGCCTGCCCTGTCGCACCGCAGCCCGGCGTTTTGAAGGCACGCGCCGACGCCCCGGGGAGCGTAGACGACGGCCTGGAAATAGGCGGCCGAATACCTGCAACCGCGCCGCATTGAGGACGTTAAGCTTTCAACATCCCATGCGACGGGGCTCCCATGAGCATCTTCCAGATTCGTCAGACCAAGAACGGCATCGTCCTGTGGACCGGCTCGGCCGACGACGAGGCGACCGCCCTCGACGCGATGGCGCGCGAGGCCGGCTACCGCGACTTCCTCGCGCTGCCGGAATCGGTCCGCAGCAACGGCCTCGAAGCCGCGAAGCTCGACCTGATCTCCTGAGGGCGATCGCCCGGCCCGGGCGGGTCGGGCCTCACCCAATCCGACGACCATCGACCCCGTTCGGCCCCGGCCGTGCGGGGTCGATGCGTTTCACGCCACCGCGAACGCCTTGAGGTCGAAGGCGGGGTCGGCGGCCTGCTCCGGCGTCGGCGTCCGTCCGGCGCCGAGGATGCGACGGGCCATCATATGGTCGCCCGCGCGGTTGATCGACTCGACCGCGACCAGGCGCGCGCCGCGGTAGCGGAACACCGAGAACGCCTCGCCGGCACCCCGCCGGACCGACAGGTCCGACGGCCCCGAGAGGCCGGCGATCTGCAGCTTGTAGCGACCCTGGTCGCTCCAGAACCACGGCAGCGCCGCGTAGGCTGCCGGCCGGCCGGCGAGGCGGGCCGCGAGGCACCGCCCCTGGTCGATCGCGTTCTGCACCGATTCGATCCGCACGGTGCCGTCCGCGGACAATCCCGTCGCGAAGGCGCTGGGATGGCGCGTACAGTCGCCGATCGCCGAGATCGCCGGGTCGTCGGTGGCGAGAAACGCGTCGACCCGGATGCCGTCCGCGACGGACAGGGCGGCCTCGGCCGCGAGCTCTTGGTTCGGCAGCACGCCAATCCCGACCACGACGAGGTCGGCAGGCAGCTCGCGATCGTCCGACAGGCGGACGGCGCCGGCGCGGCCGCCCTCCCCCGCGATCGACGCGACGCCGGCACCGAAGGCGAAGCGGACGCCGAGCCCCTCGTGCGCGCCGCGGAAGAAGGCCCCGGTCTCGGTCGAGACCGCCCGCGCCATCGGGCGGTCGGCGGCCTCGATCACCGTCACGTCGAGGCCGCGCGCGGCGGCGACGGCCGCGAACTCGAGGCCGATGAAGCCGGCGCCGACCACGACGATCCGCCGCGCGATCTCCAAGGCCGCGCGCAGGGCGTCCGCGTCGGCGAGGTCGCGCAATTGGCGCACGCCGGCAAGGTCGGCGCCGGGCACCGGCAGCGGGCGGTTGCGCGCGCCGGTGGCGAGAACGAGGTGATCGTACGGGAGGACGGTCCCGTCGCCGAGCCGCAGCGTTCTGGCCGCCCGGTCGATCGCGACGGCCCGGGTCTGCGAACGGACCGCGATGCGGTGCTCGGCGTAGAAGGCGTCGGGGCGAAGGTGCAGCCCCACGGCGTCGGTCTTGCCGGCGAGATAGGCCTTCGACAACGGGGGCCGCTGATACGGGAGGTTCGACTCGTCGGCGACGATGGTGACGGGATCGGCGAACCCGGCCTCGCGCAGCGACGCGGCGACCTGGAACCCCGCCTGCCCGCCCCCGACGACGACGAGGCCGGCGCTCACGCCCTGCCCCCGGCGGCGATCGCGGCGACCGTCTCCTGGCCGAGCACCTCGACCCCCGGCAACCAGCGGGCGCCGTCCTGCATCAGGTACTCCCAGAACGCGGCGGCCGCCGGACCCAGGACCTTGTCGGCCCGGCGGACCGCGTACCAGTCGCGCCGGATCGGGAGGCCCTGGACGTCGAGCAGAACCAGACGGCCGGCCTCGACCTCGGCGGAGACCGTGTGCGCGGAGAGCAGCGCGATCCCGAGCCCGGCCATCACCGCCTGCTTGATCGTCTCGTTCGAGCCGGAATCGATCCCGAGCTTCGCCCGCTTGATGATGATCCCGTTCATGAATTCCTCGAACACCGTGCGGGTGCCCGATCCGTCCTCGCGCACGAGGTAGGCTTCCTCGGCGATGTCGGCCTTGGTCAGCCCGCGGCGCCCCGCCAGGGGGTGGTTGGGATCGGCGATCAGCACCAGGGGGTGCGGCCCGAAGATCTCGGCCTCGATCGCGAAGTCGCGCGGCGGCCGGCCCATGATCGCGAAGTCGATCTCGTAGTTGCGCAGCGCCTCGACCGTGTTGCCGCGGTTGCGCACCGACAGGTTGATCTCGACGCCGGCATGCGCCTTCACGAAGCCGGCGATCACCTGCGGCGCGAAGTACTTCGCGGTCGAGACCACGCCGAGCGTCACCCGGCCGCCGGCGCCGCCCTTGAGGATGCGGAGCTTGTCGGCGCAGGTCTCCAGCACGGTGTTGATGCTGTCGATCGCCCACAGCATCTCGCGGCCCGCATCGGTCGGCTTCAACCCGGTCGGCGTCCGGTCGAACAGCAGCAGGCCCGCCTCCTCCTCCAGCTGGCGGATGCGGGCATAGAGGGCGGCCGAGGTGACGTTGAGCTCCTGGGCGGCCCGCGTCATGGTGCCGAGACGTGCCACCGCCGCGACGGCCTGAAGTTGCTTGAGGGACAGGTTGCGCATGCGCTGTTTTTAGTTTTTTTGTAATCGGCCGCAAGAAGTTTTAGATTTCTTGCCCACAGGCGGCGTCGGTCCCTGGTGAAGGGCGACCCGCGTGCGGTATCCTGCCGGCTTTCGGGCAGGTAAGGCGTGCGGCAGGCGCCGTCGCACGCATGACGGCGCGGCAGGATCTCGGGCGGAAAGGCAAGCGGATGTCGACAGGTTCACCGGCACTCGGATCGCGGCTCGATGCATGCCTCGCCGAGGCTGTCGCGGCGGAGCCGCACTTGGCCGACACCGCCGCCGTGATCGCCGCGATCGCGGCGGCCTCCATCGACATCAGCGAGGTCATCGGGCGCGGAGCGCTCGGGGGCGACCTCGCGGCGGCCGGCGAGCACAACAGCGACGGCGACGTGCAGAAGGCGCTCGACGTGATCGCCCACCGGCGCGTCACGGAAGCCCTCCAGGGCGCGCCCGTCGCCGAGGTCGCCTCCGAGGAGGCCGAGGGCGTGATGCACCTCAACGCCGGGGCGCCGCTCGCGGTCGCGATCGACCCGCTCGACGGCTCGTCGAACATCGGCGTGAACATGGCGGTGGGCACCATCTTCGGCATCCGCCCGGCCGTGACCGCCGAGGGCGACCCGATCGCCTCCTTCACCACGCCCGGCACGGCGCAGACGGCGGCCGGCTTCGTCACCTACGGGCCGGCCACGGCGCTGATCCTGACGCTGGGCCACGGCACCCAGGTCTACGTGCTCGACCGTGCCGAGCGCGCCTTCCGCCTGACCCATGCCGCGCTCGAGGTGCCGGCGGCCGCCAAGGAATACGCGATCAATGCCTCGAACGCCCGGCACTGGGACGGCCCGATCAAGGCCTACATCGAGGATTGCCTGCGCGGCGCCGAGGGCCCGCACGACAAGGACTACAACATGCGCTGGCTCGGCTCGCTGGTGGCCGACGCGCAGCGCGTTCTGATGCGCGGCGGCGTGTTCCTGTACCCCGGCGACGGGCGCAAGGGCTACGCGCAAGGGCGCCTGCGCCTGCTCTACGAGGCTGCCCCGATCGCCATGCTGATGGAGCAGGCCGGCGCCGGCGCCACCGACGGCGAGCGCCGCATCCTCGACATCGCCGCCGCCGGCATCCACGAGCGCGTGCCGCTGGTCTTCGGCTCGGTCGAGGAGGTCGCCAGCGTCGCCAAGTACTACGACGGGCGCAACCACGCCGCCGGGCGCTCCCCCCTGTTCGGGCAGCGCGGGCTGATGCGCTCGTGACCTCGGGACACGCCCGGTAGCAGCATGTCGGCGCGGCATCCGATCATCTCGGTCACCGGTTCCTCGGGGGCCGGCACGACCTCGGTGCGCAACACCTTCGAGCAGATCTTCCGGCGCGAGGACGTGTCGGCGGTCTACATCGAGGGCGACGGCTTCCATGCCTTCGACCGCGAGACAATGCACGCGATGATGGCGGCGGAGCCGACGCTGTCGCACTTCGCGCCGCGCGCCAACCTCCTGCCGGAGCTCGAGGAGGTGTTCCGCACCTACGGCGAGTCCGGGCGGGGCCGGACCCGGCACTACGTCCACGACGTCGAGGACGCCGCGCGCTACGGGCGGCCGCAGGGCAGCTTCACCGAGTGGGAGGATTTCGCGCCCGGCTCCGACCTGCTGTTCTACGAGGGCCTGCACGGCTGCGTCGTCGACCAGACCCTGGACCTCGCGCGCTACCCCGACCTGAAGATCGGCGTCGTGCCGGTGATCAACCTCGAATGGATCCAGAAGCTGCACCGGGACCGGTCGTTCCGGGGCTATTCGACCGATGCGGTCACCGACGTGATCCTGCGGCGGATGCCGGATTACGTGCAGACCATCTGCCCGCAATTCTCCTGGACCGACATCAACTTCCAGCGGGTGCCCACGGTCGACACCTCGAACCCGTTCATCGCCCGCTGGATCCCGACGGCCGACGAATCGATGGTGGTGATCCGCTTCAAGGACCCCAAGGGCATCGACTTCTCGTACCTGCGCTCGATGCTCGAGGGCAGCTTCATGAGCCGGGCCAACTCGATCGTCATCCCCGGCGGCAAGCTCGACCTCGCGATGCAGCTCATCCTCACGCCGATCATCATGCAACTCGTCGAGCGCAAGCGCCGGCTCGCCTGACCGCACGGGTCGTCGCGGGCAAAAAGTCCGGCTGTTTTGGCCGGGCTTCCCCACCCCTCATCAGCCCGCGCGAGGGCGTGTCGGCCCCGCGCGTCTCGGAACCTGCCGCATGCCAAAGGCCATCATCGCCCCCTCGATCCTGTCGGCCGACTTCGCACGGCTGGCGGAGGAGACCCGCGCCGTGGACGCGGCCGGCGCCGACTGGATCCATCTCGACGTGATGGACGGGCATTTCGTGCCCAACATCACCTTCGGGCCCCCGGTGGTGAAGGCCTTGCGCCCGCACACGAAGAAGTTCTTCGACGTGCACCTGATGATCGCGCCGGCCGACCCCTACCTCGCGGCCTTCGCGGACGCCGGCGCCGACGGCATCACCGTCCACGTCGAGGCCGGGCCGCACAGCCATCGCTCGCTCCAGACCATCCGGGGCTTGGGCAAGCGCACCGGCATCGCGCTCAACCCGGGAACGCCCGCCGCGATGGTCGAGCCGCTGCTCGACCTCGCCGACATGGTGCTGGTGATGACGGTGAACCCGGGCTTCGGCGGCCAGAGCTTCCTCGGAAGCGCGCTGGAGACGGTGGCGCGGGTGAAGGCGATGATCGCGGGCCGCGCCATCGATATCCAGGTCGACGGCGGCGTCGACGCCGAGACGGTCGGCCGTGCGACGGCCGCCGGCGCCAACGTGTTCGTCGCCGGCAACGCGGTGTTCAAGGACGGCCCCGACCGCTACGCCGAGCGGATCGCCGCGATCCGCGCCGGCGCCGAGGCGGCGAGCGGCCGGGCGATCCGATGCTGATGGCGACCTCATGCTGAAGGCGCTGATCTTCGACGTCGACGGGACGCTGGCCGAGACCGAGGACCTGCATCGCCAGGCCTTCAATCACGCCTTCTCCGAGCTCGGCCTGCCCTGGCACTGGGACCCGGCGTGCTACGCCGACCTGCTGACGGTGATGGGCGGGAAGGAGCGGCTCGCCCACTACGTCGCGACCCGCCACGGCGATGCCGCGGGCCTGCGAGCGCGCATGCCGGAGATCCACACCCGCAAGACCGCGATCTACGGCGGCCTCGTCGCGGAGGGCGCGCTCGCGCTCCGCCCAGGCGTCGCGAGGCTGATCGCCGAGGCGCGGGCGGGCGACGTCCGGCTCGCGATCGCGACGACCACCACCCGCGCCAACGTCGACACGCTCCTCGCCGTCAACTTTCCGGCCGGCGACCGCCCCTTCGACGTGATCGCCTCGGGCGACGAGGCCGCCCGCAAGAAGCCGGCCTCCGACATCTTCGATCTCGCGGTGCAACGCCTCGGCATCGCGCCGTCGGAGGCGATCGCGTTCGAGGATTCCGCCGCCGGCATCCGCTCGGCGCTCGATGCCGGCCTGCCGGTGCTGGCGACCCGCAGCCGCTACACCGAGAGCCACCGCCTCGACGGCGCGTTCTCGGCGGTGTCGGATCTCGGCGAGCCGGGGCATCCGCACCGGCACGTCTTCGGGTTCGCGTGGGCGGACGGGGTCGTGACGCTCGCGGGCCTGAGGGAGTGGCACGCGAGCGCCTGACCCGTCAGTCGCGACAGGCGAGCCGGCGACCGGCCGACTGCCGGCGCGCATCGTGCCGCCCCTGCGCTTCCGTCGCGAACAGCGTCGTCCCCGCGACGAGGCCCAGTGCCGCGGCAAGGCCGAGCTTCAGCCATTTCGGGTCGGCGGCGGCGACGTGGCCGACGGCGCGGTCGTCGAAACGGCCATGGGCGCCGGGATCGGTGTCCACCGGCTCGTAGAGGTTGTCGGCTCGGTGCTTGTTGGCGCGCACGCTGGTCATCTCCCCGCGATATCCGTGACGGGCGAGATACCCGTCGATCCAGCCCGGGATCACCATGTTGCCGACGATCGCCTTCCAGGCCGACGTCCCGATCCAGAGCTCGCGCGGCGCTGCCTGCGCGGCCGCGTAGACGTGGCGGGCGATCGCCTCGGGCTGGTAGATCGGCGGCACCGGCTCGAGCTTGCGCGGCAGCACCGAGCGGGCCCAATCGAATTGCGGCGTGTTCACCGCAGGCAGCTGCACCATCGTCAGCCGTACCTTGCTGCCGTCGTGCAGCAATTCGCTGCGCAGCGAGTCGACGAAACCGCGCACCGCCGCCTTGGCCGCGCAATAGGTCGCCTGCAGGGGGATCGAGCGGTAGGCCAGGGCCGAGCCGATATGGACGATGGTGCCGGAATCCTTGGGCACCATGTGCTCGAGCGCGGCGAGCGTGCCGTGGACCTGGCCGAGATAGGTCACCTCGGTGACGCGACGGAACTCCTCGGCGGAGGTCTGCTGGACGGGCGCGTAGACCGTCACCATCGCGTTGTTGACCCAGACGTCGATGCCGCCGAACGCCGCGACGACCTCGGCGGCCGCCTGGCTCACCGCGTCCGCGTCGGCGACGTCGGCCGCGAACGCCATCGGGCGTCCGCCGGCCCGCACCACGTCCTCGATCGTCCCGTGGAGGCCGGCCTCGCCTCGGGCGATCAGGCCGACGTTCCATCCATGCCGGGCGAACTCGCAGGCGACCGCCCGGCCGACGCCGGCGCTGGCGCCCGTGACCACGACCGTCCGTTTCCGCTCAACCTGTTTTCGCATTCTGTCCTCGTCGGCGCGCCGGTCGGCCGCGGTTCGTGAACGCCCGTCGCCGCCGATCTTTCCGTCGTCGGCCGATCGCGTTCCCGTGTGCCGCCCGCGTTGCCTCCCCGCGCCGCACGCGCGTATAAACCGCGGCATCCCCGCCCGGCGGCGTCGAGGGCGCGAGCCCTCCGCCGCCAAGACCCAAAGAACGCGCGACGCCATGGCCGGCCATTCCCAGTTCAAGAACATCATGCACCGCAAGGGCCGGGTGGACGCCGTCCGCTCGAAGCTCTTCGGGAAGCTCGCCCGCGAGATCACGGTGGCGGCCAAGCTCGGCCTGCCCGATCCGGCGATGAACGCGCGCCTGCGCGCCGCGATCATCGCGGCCCGCGCCGAGAACGTGCCCAAGGATAACATCGAGCGGGCGATCAAGAAGGCGGCCGGTGCCGACGGGGAGACCTACGAGGAGATCCGCTACGAGGGCTACGGCCCGGGCGGCGCCGCGCTGATCGTCGAGGCGCAGACCGACAACCGCAACCGCACGGCCTCCGACGTGCGCTCGGCCTTCACCAAGTCCGGCGGGAGCCTCGCCGAGACCGGCGCCGTCGCGTTCATGTTCGACCGCGTCGGGGTGGTCGGCTTCGCGGCCTCGGTCGCCGACGCCGACACGATGCTGGAGGCGGCGATCGAGGCCGGCGCCGACGACGTGCGCTCGGACGAATCCGGCCACGAGATCACCTGCGCGCAGGACTCCTTCGGCGAGGTCACCAAGGCCCTGGAGGCGCGCTTCGGCGAGCCGACCCGCACCGGCCTCGTCTGGAAGGCGCAGAACACGATCGACGTCGACGACGAGACCGGCGAGAAGCTGATCCGCCTCGTCGAGGTGATCGAGGACCAGGACGACGTGCAGAACGTCTACGTCAACTTCGCCCTGTCCGACGCGCTGGTGGCCAAGCTCGAGGCCTGAGGCGTGGGCGTCAGCGGGGCGAGGCCGCCCCGCTGCGGTCGCAGCGGTAGGGCGCGACCCCGATCGCCGGGTCCTGCAGCACGCGGCCGCCCGAGGCCTCGCAGCGGACCTGGAAGGAATCGTGCGGCCCCCAGAAGCTCCAGATCGTGAACATCGGCAGCACCATCATCAGGCAGACGCTGCCGATGACCATGCCCGCCGCCCAGGCGTTGCCGCGCAGCGGTTTCGGCGGCTCCGGCCGCATCGGCGGCATCGGCGCGAGGAAGGCCAGGGTCGGCACCAGCCAATCGAGGGTGTTCATCCGCCAGCCCGCCCGAGGTTTCGGCCCGCATCGTGGCGCGCCGCGAAGCCGACGGTAGTTCGATCGCCTCAGTTTCGAAAGTCGGCCAGCCGCGACCGTTTGGCGAAACCCTTCGTTCACGCTATGTGCTCAGACAGAGCCGGTACGGCGTTCCGGCCGTGCGGCCAAGGTCCGGTTCATGACGCCCATCCGCATCCTCGGCATCGATCCGGGCCTGCGCCGCACCGGCTGGGGCGTCGTGACGGTGACGGGGGCGAAGCTCGCCTACGTCGATTGCGGCGTCGTCACCTCGGACGGCGACCTGCCGCTGGCGCTGCGCCTGCGCGAATTGCACGAGGGCATCACCCGGGTCGTGCGGGACTTCTCGCCCAACGAGGTTTCGGTCGAGGAGACCTTCGTCAACAAGGACGCGCAGGCGACGCTCAAGCTCGGGCACGCCCGCGCCATCGCGCTGCTGGTGCCGGCGCTCGCCGGCGTGCCGGTGTTCGAGTACGCGGCGAACCTGATCAAGAAGTCGGTCTGCGGCTCGGGGCATGCCGAGAAGGCGCAGATCCAGGCGATGGTGCGCTTCCTGTTGCCGAAGGCCGAGTTCAAGCTGGCGGATGCGGCCGATGCGCTCGCCATCGCCATCACCCACGTCAACCATCGCGGCGCCCATGCGCTCAAGCGCGCGAACCCGCCGCCCGGCGCGGCCGGGCCGGGCGCCGCGCGGATCGCGGCGGCGTTGGCCAAGCTCGGCTGAGGCAGATCAGTTCACCGCCTTGAACTCGCCTTCGAGGCGCAGGACGACCTCGTCGCCGAGCATCGGCAGGTAGGCGTCGATGCCGAAGTCCGACCGCTTCAGCACGGCGCGGCCGTCGAAGCCGACGGTGTAGGCCTTGTCGACGGGATGGATGCCGGCCTGGTTGAAGGTCGCGTCGAAGGCGACCGGCTTGGTGACGCCGCGCAGCGTCAGGTCGCCGGTGACGCGTGCCGTGGTCGGGCTCGTCGCCTCCACCGCGGTGGCGGCGAAGGTCGCGCTCGGGAACTTCGCGGTGTCGAAGAAGTCGGGCGTCTGGAGATGCGCGTCGAGCTTCGGGTTCACGCCGGTGATGCTGTCGGTGCCGATCGTGACCTTGAGCCGGATCTTGGTCGCGTCCTTGGGGTCGAGGGTCGCGTCGCCGGTGACGTCGGTGATCTGCCCGTAATAGGTCGAGAAGCCGAGATGGCTCAGCGACCAGGTGATCTTGGCGTGGTCGGGATCGAGGCGGTAGGTGCCCGGCCGGACCTGCGTCGGGTCGGCGCTGGGGGCAGTCGCGGTGTCGGCGGCCCGCGCCGGCGAGAGGGCGAGCGTCAGGGCGAGGAGAAGCAAGGGTCCGCGCATCGGGATCGCCTGGGTTGTAACCGACCGTTTCCCTGCCCTGATCCCACGAAGCTCGGCCGCTCTCAAGACTGGCCTGCAGAAAGACTCGCCACGGTTCGCCGGATGGCGGCGATGCGCGGCATTCTGTAGGCAGCGGACGGCACGCTGGACGCGGCGGCGCGAATGATCGGGATCTCATGATCGGGAAGCTCAAGGGCGTGGTCGATTCCTACGGCGAGGATTTCGTCCTCCTCGACGTCCAGGGAGTCGGGTACGAGGTGCATTGCTCGGCGCGCACGCTCCAGCGCCTGCCGAAGCCCGGCGAGCCGGCCGTCCTTTCGATCGAGACGCATGTCCGCGAGGACATGATCCGCCTCTACGGCTTCCGCTCGGATGCCGAGCGCGAGTGGTTCCGCCTGCTCCAGACCGTGCAGGGCGTCGGCTCCAAGGTCGCCCTCGGGCTGCTCTCGGTGCTGGAGCCGCCTCAGCTCGCCTCGGCGATCGCCATGGGCGACAAGACCGCCGTCGCGCGTGCGCCCGGCGTCGGCCCGCGGCTGGCCGCCCGGCTGGTGGCCGAACTCAAGGACAAGGCGCCGGCCTTCGCGCCGATCGATCCGGCGCTCATCGCCCTGTCGGGCGCGGTCGAGAACCGCTCCGCGCCCCAGCCCGTCGCCGACGCGATCTCGGCGCTGGTCAACCTCGGCTACGCCCAGCTCCAGGCCTCGGCCGCGGTCGCCGCTGCCTTGAAGGCTGGCGGCGAGGACGCCGAGGCGAAGGTTCTCATCCGGCTCGCGCTGAAGGAGCTGGCGCAATAGGGAGCCGCGAAACGCGACGACGCGATCCGATCGTGCGCTCGTGATCGCCGGAGCCTTGACCCATACGGTGCCGGATGGCATGTGGCGTTCGCTAACACGTTGAAAACGCTCAGTTTTCAAGAGTTCTAAACTGGCGACGGTCGAGGACCGGGACGACGCACGGTGAGCGCTCTCGAACGATTCGAAGGCGTCGAAGGAAACGAGCCTCCAGCCATCGGGTTTTGGATCGTATGATCGTCTGTTCCTGCAACGTCCTCTCGGATGGCGCCGTGCGCGGGTGTCTAGGCCCGGGTCCTGGCTGCCCGCGCACGCCGGCCCAGGTCTACGCCTGCCTCGGCTGCAGCCCGAAATGCGGGCGTTGCGCCCGCACGATCCGCTCGATCATGCAGAACGCCCTCGGCGCCGCGGCGCTCGAGGCGGGACAGGACGCCCATGCCTGCGCGACGGGTTGCGCAACCGGCTGCAGTTTGGGAAAGGTCCAGCCTGCAGAGGAGGGGATCGCCGCCTGAGGCGTAGCCCGGCTTTTCCCTCGCTCGGCCAAGGGGAGAACGGGTTTCATGAAGGGCGACATCAAGGTCATCGAGTATCTCAACCGCGGCTTGCGCAGCGAGCTGACCGCGGTGAGCCAGTACTGGCTCCACTTCCGGATGCTCAACGACTGGGGCTACATCGACCTCGCCAAGTTCTGGCGCAAGGAATCGATCGAGGAGATGAACCACGCGGACCGGTTCGTCGACCGGATCCTGTTCCTCGACGGCTTCCCCAACCTCCAGGAGCTCGATCCCCTGCGGATCGGCCAGAACGTCGAGGAGATCATCGCCTGCGATCTCGCCGCCGAGTGCGAGGCCCGCGCGCTCTACCTCGAAGCCGCCAAGTACTGCGATTCGATCAACGACCGGGTGTCGAAGCGCCTGTTCGAGGATCTGGCCGAGGACGAGGAAGGCCACATCGACTTCCTCGAGACCCAGCAGGAACTGATCCGCCAGATCGGCCTGCCGCTCTACGCCCAGCGCCACGTCGGCGGCCTGGAGCCGATCGCCCCCGAAGCCGAATGAACGGGAGGCGGGATCGCCGGGGACCCCCGGCGATCCCGCGCGATGCTCAGTAGAGCCGGGTGCGGTAGGCCTCCTCGGTCGAGCGCTCGGCATCGGCGACGCTCACGGTGCCGGTCTGCTCGGCGAGGATGCGCCCGAGGCTCGGGAAGCTCTTGCGCTCGACCTGCGCCTCCGGCGACCACAGCTTGGCCCGCATCAGCGCCTTGGCGCAGTGGAAGAACACCTCCTCCACCGCGACGCGCAGACCCGTCACCGGGATCTTGCCCTGGGCGACCAGGGGCGCGAGCATCTCGGCCGACGTGACCAGCGCCGCGCGCCCGTTCACCCGCAGCGTCTCGTCGATGCCCGGCACGAAGAAGATCAGCCCGACCCCGGGATTGCCGAGCACGTTGCCGAAGCTGTCGACGCGGTTGTTGCCGCGGCGGTCCGGGATCAGCAACGTCGCGTCGTCGAGGATCCGGACGAAGCCGGGAGCGTCGCCGCGCGGGCTCGCGTCGGCCCGGCCTTCCGCGTCCATCGAGGCGAGCACCAGGAAGGGCGAGAGCGCGATGAAATCGCGGGCGAAGTGATCGAGCCGCGGGAGCACCTTGTGCTCGGCCATCGGCCTGATCGCGCCGACATGCGTGCGCAACGCCTCGGGAACGCCGAGAATCGTGTCGTCGATCGTCCCGTTCAAGCGGCATCCTCCGGGTTCGGGCCGTCGCGGCCCTCTGACATGGCCTCGAGCCGGCCGGCACGCGCGAACGCCGCGCGAGACCGGACCGGCTCCGACCGAGCCTGCATCTCGGCCCCGGGCTGCACAACCCGCGCCACGGCCTGGCGACGGCCGACGCCGGTGTCCGTCGATGTCGTCGGCAAACCTGCATCGGAGTCTTGACGGCGCGACCGCCGGCCCTTGATCCTCGCCGCGACGATCGAGAGGCAGGGCGCATGGCCGAATCCGCATCGAACGAACGGCTGCCCCCGGCGCTGCTCGGCACGCTGGCCCTGCCGGTGATCGCCGCGCCGCTGTTCATCGTGTCGGGGCCCGACCTCGTGATCGCCCAGTGCCTGTCGGGCATCGTCGGGTCGTTTCCCGCGCTGAATGCCCGGCCGGCCGAACGCCTCGACACCTGGCTGTCGCTCATCACCGGCACGCTCGCCGCGGCGCGGGCGGCCGAGCCGACGCGGCGGATCGCGCCGTTCGCGGTCAACCAGATCGTCCACGCCTCGAACGACCGTCTGGCCCGGGACGTCGCCGCCTGCGTCGCCCACGCGGTCCCGATCGTCATCACCTCGCTCAGGGCGCCCGACGCCGTGGTGCGGCCGATCCACGGTTACGGCGGCGTGGTGTTCCACGACGTCACCACCGTCCGGCACGCGGAGAAGGCGCTGGAGGCCGGCGTCGACGGGCTGATCCTGGTCTGCGCCGGAGCGGGCGGGCATGCCGGCACGCTGAGCCCGTTCGCCCTGCTCGGCGAGGTGCGGCGCTTCTACGACGGGCCGATCATCCTGTCGGGGGCGATCACCACCGGCAGCGCGATCCTCGCCGCGCAGGCGATGGGCGCCGACCTCGCCTACATGGGCACGCGCTTCATCGCGACGGCGGAGGCCAACGCCGCCGACGGCTACAAGGCGATGATCGCGGAAAGCGCGGCCGCCGACATCCTCTACACCCCGTTCTTCACCGGCGTGCCCGGAAACTACCTGAGCCCCAGCATCCGCGCCGCCGGGCTCGATCCCGAGAGCCTGCCGGATGTCGACAAGAGCGCGATGAACTTCGGCAGCAGCCGGGCGAAGCCGTGGCGCGACGTGTGGGGTGCCGGCCAGGGCGTCGGGACGATCGCGGACGCGCCGCCCGTGGCGGACGTGGTCGCACGGCTCGCGCGCGAATACGCGGCTGCCCGCGCACGCCTGGGGGCCGCAGCCTACTCGGCTGCCTGAGGCCAAGGCAGTCGCCGGTTTCGGGCGGCCTGCACATCCGGACCGTCCGCCTCGGCCAGTTCCGTCCGGCTGCGGCCGTTGCGCTTGGCGCGGTAGAGCGCGAGGTCGGCCCGGCGCATCAGGTCGTCGAAACGCTCATGTCCCGGCGTGCTCACCGCCACGCCGATGCTGCAGCTGACCTCGAGGTGCGGCAGCATCGGCAGGCGCAGGGCGGCGAAGGCGCGGCCGAAGCGGACCGCCTCGCGCCGGGCGGCCTCCGGGGTCTGAGCCGGGATCAGGCACGCGAACTCCTCGCCACCGAGCCGGCCGAACGCGCGATCGCCCGGCAGCAAGGCCCGCCCCAGGGCGCAGAAACCGACCAGCACCCCGTCGCCGACCGCGTGGCCGTAGGTGTCGTTCACACGCTTGAAGTGATCGAGGTCGAACAGCAGCAGCGCGCTCGGCGAGGGCCGCGCCAGCATCGCCTCGGCCTCCAGCACGAAGGCGCGGCGGTTGGCGATGCCGGTCAGCGGATCGACCGATGCGGCGAGCCGCTGTGCCCGCTCGGCCCGCTCCTTGGTCAGCGCCATGAACGTGAAGGCGAGGGCGATCGTGAACAGCATCGCGGCAAAGCACAGGATCGCGACCCAGCGCGATTGCAGGGCGTCTGGGCTGGTCGGCAGGGGGGCGAGGAAGGCTGCGGGGATCCGGACCGCGTAGCAGAGCCCGTAGATGCACAGCAGGATCATCGCGGGGTAGCGCGAGACCAGCCGCTCCGCCCGGCCGCGCCAGATCTCGTAGGCGCTCGCCGCGCAGAAGAGGGTCGCGATCGACGAGGCGAGGACAACCCGCGCCGCGATCGAGCCGTAGAACGCCGGGACGAGGCAAGCCGTCGCGAAGGCGCCGCCGCTCAGGATCGCGATCGACAGGCGCAGGCTCCGCCCCTCGAAGGCCCGCACGCCGCTCCAGATCAGACCGTAGGCGGCGATCATCATCGCGTTGGCGACGCCGATGGAGAGCCAGTCGGGGATCGTGCCGCGCAGGGCCAGCCCGCCGGAGGCGATCGCGCCGACGAGGTGCGCGACGCCCCAGATCGCCAGAGCGTGCGTCCGACGTGCCTGGACCCACGACAGCACGAAGAGTACGCCCACGAGGAACGTGAGGACGAAGGTCACCAGTAGAAGGGTCGCGATGTCGAGACGCATGGTCCGCTTGACGTCTCCCGACGATCACTCCGATGGCCGAGACCACACCTGCGATACGGCACCCGAGACTGAGCACAACATCAAACTAGAGCATAAACAACATCTAAACGCCCGTATCAGACCTGACTGATATCAAAACTCCATAACATAGGTTATCGGGATGACGGGCCAAATCCCTCATCCGTCGCCACGCTTGCTCCCCGTCGGCTCCAGCGGCGTGATCCGCAGGGTCGTGATGCGATTCTTCGCCTTGCGCAGGACCTGGAAGCGGAAGCCGTGGAAGTTGAAGGCGGTTCCCTGGTCGGGGATGGCGCGCGCCTCGTGGATGACGAGCCCGGCGATGGTGGTCGCCTCCTCGTCCGGCAGGTTCCAGTCCATCGCCCGGTTGAGGTCGCGAATCGGCACGCCGCCGTCGGCGTTGACCGAGCCGTCGCCCTGCGGCCGCACGCCCGAGACGGCGACGTCGTGCTCGTCGGCGATGTCGCCGACGATCTCCTCGAGGATGTCCTCCAGGGTGATGAGGCCCATCACCTCGCCGTACTCGTCGACGACGAGGGCGAAGTGGGTCTTCTTCGAGAGGAAGGCCTTGAGCTGGTCGCGCAGGCTGGTGGTGTCCGGCACGAACCAGGTCTCGAGCGCCAGCGCCTCGACCTTGAGGCCGGACGCGTCGCCGCCGGCCGCGTCGAGGGCCCGGAGCAGGTCCTTGGCATGCAGCACGCCGACGACGTTCTCCGTGGTGCCGCGCCACAGCGGCATCCGTGTGTAGGGCGAGGCCAGCACCTCGCGCACGATCTCCTCGGAGGGCAGGTCGACGTTGATGATCCGCATCTTGGTGCGGTGGACCATCACCTCCGAGACAGAGAGGTCGTTGAGGTCGAGCAGGCCGCCGAGCATGTCGCGCTCGGCCTTGGCCACCCCGCCCTCGCGGTGCAGCAGCGCGACCTGCCCGCGGATCTCCTCGGTCGGCGACAGGATCGACTGGTGGTCGCCGATCGTGACGCCGAACGGGCGCAGCATCAGCCGCACCAGGCTCTCGATCGCGAGCGCCGCCGGGCCCATCACCGCGACCGCGAAGGCGACGGGGCGGGCCATCATCAGGGCCGCCTTGTCGGGCTTCGAGATCGCGAGCGTCTTCGGCAGCACCTCGGCGAAGACGATCACCAGCACCGACATGCCGACGGTGGCGTAGATGACGCCGCTCTTGCCGAAGACCGCGGTCAGCACGCTCGTCATGAAGGCGGAGGCGCCGATCGCGACGATGTTGTAGCCGATCAGCATCGCGCCGATGAAGCGCTCGCGGATCGCCAGGATGCGGTTGACGATGCCCGCCCGCGCATCCCCCGCCTCCTCCAGGGAATGCATCCGCGCGCGGGACGCGGCGGTGAAGGCTGTCTCCGCGCCCGCGAAGAAGGCCGAGAGCAGCAGCGAGATCACGACGATGCTCGCGGCCAGCCAGAGGTCGGTGTGGGTTTCCATCGCGCCGGGTTTTCAAGCTCGCAAGTGACCGCGCATACGGCTCGATGCGCAACGCTCGGCTCGTCCTATACCAATGGCCTCCGCCCGCGACGGTCAAATGTGGCCGCGGGCTCGGACCGCAGGCTCTTAACGTCCTATTCCACTGTCTGTGTCAGTTTCTCGGCGAGCACCGGGAGCCTTCCATGAAAAGGTCTGCGGAACGCCCGCAAGACGCAACGTGGTACCTCATCGGCGGCACCGTCGTGGTCTCGGCCGTCTGGATGGCGCGAGTCGGCTTGGCGTTCGACTGGAAGAGCGCCATCGTGCCGGTCCTCGCCTGCCTAGCGCTGGCCGGCGGTGTCGCGGTCTACAGCGTCTGGCGCCCAGACGAACGGTTGGCCGGTTGCCTGAACGCGACGGCGCAATTGATCGCGCTGACCGTCGTGGGTGAACCGTTGTCCTACGCGGTGGCGTGCAGCGGCGGACCCGCTTGGGACGCGACGTTCATGGCTTGGGACCGCATCCTGGGTCTGGATTGGCAGGCCTACCTCGCCTTCGTGAACGCGCGGCCTTGGCTGGCGAAGATCAACACGACGACCTACCAATCAGTCATGCCGCAGCTCATCGTGGTCGTCGTGGGGCTGAGCCTTACCGGCCGTCTGGAGGCCTGCCGGACGTTTGTGCTGGCGGTAGCGCTCACGGCCATCGCCGCGATAGCAATCTCGGGCCTGATGCCGGCCGAGACGGTGTTCATGCATCTCGGCCTATCCCAGGCCACTGCTCCGAACGTCCCCTTCATCGACGACACCCACATCCTGGCCCTACGCGACGGAAGCCTAAAAGTCGTCTCGCTCACTGATGGGCAGGGCATCATCGCGTTCCCAAGCTTCCACGCTGCGCTCGGGGCGATCCTGGCACGCGCCTTCTGGCACCTGCCCTGGGCACGGTGGCCGGGCCTGTTCGTCAACCTTGTCATGGTCGTTGCGACGCCGGTCTCCGGAGGGCACTACTTCGTGGATGTTTTCGCGGGGCTCGGCCTCGCCGGCTTAGCGATGGCGACCGCAAGCCTCGTCGAGCGGCACGGAGGCATCGCCCCGGCTTTCGGAAAGCGAATCGGGGCGGCGATCACGCCTCGATCTGCAGCTCGTCCTGCAGGAAGGCGCGCACCGCGTCCCGCTCGATTCCCGGCGCGATGAAGCTCCGGCCGATGCCGCGGGCGAGGATGAAGGTCAGCGCGCCATCCTTCACCTTCTTGTCCTGCGCCATCGCGTCGAGCAGCGCGTCGGCGTCGCCGCAGCCGCCGGGCACGGCCTGGAGGGTGGTCGGCAGGCCGGCGAGCGCGAGGTGGTTGGCGACGCGGCCCGCATCCTGGCCCGCGCACAGGCCGAGACGGGCCGAGAAGCGGAACGCCAGCGCCAGCCCGATCGCGACGCCCTCGCCGTGGACGAGGCGGGCCGACTCGTAGCCGGTGAGGCGTTCCAGCGCGTGGCCGAAGGTGTGGCCGAGATTCAAGAGGGCGCGCTCGCCGTCCTCGCGCTCGTCGCGGACGACGACGCCGGCCTTGGCGCGGCAGCAGATCGCCACCGCCTCGTCGCGGTCCGGCCCGCCGGAGAAGATCCCGCGCCAATGGGCCTCGCACCAGTCGAAGAAGCCGGCATCGCCGATCAGCCCGTACTTGGCGACCTCGGCGTAGCCCGCCCGCATCTCGCGCTCCGAGAGCGTGTCGAGGGTCGCGGTGTCGGCGAGCACGAGGCGAGGCTGGTGGAAGGCGCCGATCAGGTTCTTGCCGAGCGGCGAATTGATCCCGGTCTTGCCGCCGACCGAGGAATCGACCTGGGCGAGCAGGCTCGTCGGCACCTGCACGAAGCGCACGCCGCGCCGCAGGGTCGCCGCGGCGAAGCCCGCGAGATCGCCGACGACGCCGCCGCCGAGGGCGACCACGAGGTCGCCGCGCTCGACCTTGTGGGCGAGCAGGCCGTCGCAGACCGACGCGTAGGTCGCGTAGGATTTCGAGGCCTCGCCCGGCGCCACCGCGACGAGTGCGGAGCGCAGGCCCGCTTCCTCCAGGCTCCTTCGCAGGGCGTCGCCGTAGAGCGCCGCGACGGTCTCGTCGCTGACGATCACCGCCGCCTTGCCGCCCAGCGCCGCCACGCGCGCGCCGGCGCCGGCGATGAGGCCGCGCCCGATCAGGATGTCGTAGTCGCGGCCCTGGTCGAGGGGGACGTGGACGGCGAGGGGCTCGGTCATGACAGCTTCACTGCGCGGCGACCGCGCGGCTCTCGTCCGGCGGGTTGAGGTAGGCGTCGAGGGCTTCGAGCACGTCCTGCACGACGCGGTCGTGGGCGACGTCGCGGGACAGCGCGGTCACGTCGGAGGCGGCATAGACCGGATGGCGCAGGTCCATCAGGTCGCGCATGGTCCGCTCGGGATCCTCGGTCTGGAGCAGCGGGCGGTTGCCGCGCTTGCGCACCCGCCGCATCAGCACGTCGAGCTCGGCCTTGAGCCAGACCGACACGCCCGATTCCGCGATTCGCGCGCGGGTCGACTCGCGCATGAACGCGCCGCCGCCGGTGGCCAGGACCAGCGGCCCCGCCCGCAGCAGGCGCGAGATCACGCGCTCCTCGCCGTCGCGAAAGCTCGGCTCGCCGTAGATCGCGAAGATGTCGGGGATGGTCAGGCCCGCGGCCGCCTCGATCTCGATGTCGGCGTCCTTGAAGATCAGGCCGAGCCGGCTCGCGAGGCGGCGGCCGACGGTGCTCTTGCCCGCTCCCATCAGGCCCACGAGCACGATCGAGCGCGAGCCGAGGGCCCGGCGCAGGCGCGCTTCGATCGGATCGCCCATCGGCTCGGGCGTGGTCATCGGGCGGGGCTCGGCATGGACGGCAAAGGGCGGGTCGGCGACGGGGCTGGAAGCGGGTGCGGCGGTGTCCCGGGTCTTATACCAAGTCGGCGGGGTTATCACCCATGCGCTCGGGCCCGCGGCCGCCGCCCCCTGAAATCTCGGAAAGGGCCCGGAGACGGCATGGAGCCGGCCCGATGCGCCGGCCCGTCGTCGCGGCGAGACGGGCGCAGGATGTGGCCTTCCGGGCCTTGCCAGCGCGGCGGCGGCATGGTGCAACCCGGGTCGCCGCGGCGCAAAACTTAAGTCCCCGCTGCGCCCTGCTCCATCGCGTCCGCGTGCCCCGAGGTTCGACCGCTGTGCCGACCCTATTCCGTTTCTTCGCCACCCTCGCGATCCTGGCCGGCCTCGTCTTCGCCGGCATGTTCGCGCTCGCGACCTTCGTGACGCCGACGCCGCGGGAAATGAGCGTGACCATCCCCGCCTCGAAGCTCCAGCCGGGCGGCCGGTGAGGGAGGAGCGTCCGCCCGAGGCCGAGCGGCGGACGCCGCCCGAGATCGCGGCCTACCTCGACATGCTGGCCGCCGAGCGCGGGGCGGCGAAGAACACCCTCGAAGCCTACCGGCGCGATCTCGACGACTACTTCGGTCACCTCGCCGACGAGGGCCTCGACCTCGCCGAGATCGAGGCGGCGGACCTCCGCGCCTACGTCGCCTCCCTCGAGCCGCGTGGCCTGAAGCCGGCCTCCGCCGCCCGGCGGCTCTCCTGCATCCGCGGCTTCCACAAGTTCCTCTACGCGGAAGGGCTGGCCGAATCCGATCCGAGCGCGCCGCTCACCGGCCCGCGCCGCGGCCGCGCGCTGCCGAAGGTGCTGTCGGTCGCCGAAGTCGACCGGCTGCTCGCGACGGCGCGCGCACAGATCGATGCGGCGGTCGAGGCCGAGGCGCCGGGCCAGGCGCGGCGGGCGCAGCGGATGCTGTGCCTGCTCGAGCTGCTCTACGCCACGGGCCTGCGCGTCTCCGAGCTGATCGCGCTTCCGCGCTCGGCCGCCTCGACCCGCGAGCGCTACCTCGTGGTGCGGGGAAAGGGTGGGCGCGAACGGCTCGTGCCGCTCACCGAGCTGGCGCGCGACGCGATGCGCCGACACCTCGCCGCCTCGCCGAGCGATGCGCCGTGGCTGTTTCCCGCCGACAGCGAGAGCGGCCATCTCACCCGGCAGGCCTTCGCCCGCGACCTGAAGGCGGCGGCGGAGGCCGCGGGCCTGCGCGCCGACAAGGTCAGCCCGCACGTGCTGCGCCACGCCTTCGCCAGTCACCTGCTGCACAACGGCGCCGACCTGCGGATCGTGCAGGAGCTGCTCGGCCACGCCGACATCTCGACGACGCAGATCTACACGCACGTCCTCGACGACCGCCTGAAGAGCATGGTCCGCGACCTGCATCCGCTGATGGACGAGCCCTCCGGCCCCGACGGCGCAACGGAGGTGCAGCCGTGAGGGCTCCGATCCGCCGCTTGCGGCGTTGACCGGCTCAGGCGACGGAAGCGGGCGATCGGCGATGGGAGTGCGTTTGCGGCGTTGGAGGAAGGGCGCGGTCCGGGCGCTGAAGCTCGTCGCCCGCCCGGTCCGCCGGGCGCAGGGGCGCGGCGGCATCGTCATCGAGCCCTATCGCGGCTACGGCTCCGCCGACGAGATCTTCCTGATCGGCCGCATCTTCCGCCAATCCCACCCCGATACGGCACCGGGCGACGAGAGCCTGCGCGCGCAGCTGCGGGACATCGCCCGGCGGATCGCGCGGCGGGCGCTGAAGGACGCCGCCGTCACCGCCCGCTTCGGCGGCGCGCAGGCGCGGGTCGAGACCGACCGCGACGGCTACTTCCGCGTCCATCTCAGCCCGGAGGCGTTGCCCGCGGGCGACCATGGCTGGCACGACGTCGACCTCACGCTCGAGGCGGAGCCGCCAGTGCGGGCGCGGGGGCAGGTGTTCGTGCCGCCGGGAGCCACCGGCTGCGTCGTCGTCAGCGATATCGACGACACGGTGATGCGCACGGGCGTCGCCAACAAGGCCAAGATGCTGTGGCGGCTGTTCGTGGAGGATGCCGAGAACCGCGTCGCCTTCCCCGGCGTCGCCGCGCTCTACCGGGCCCTCTACGTCGGCCCGGACGGCATCGAGACCAACCCGATGCTCTACGTCTCGCGCGCGCCGTGGGGCCTGTACGAGATGCTGTCGGAGTTCTTCACGATCCAGGGCATCCCGGTGGGCCCGATCCTGTTCCTGCGCGAATGGGGCCTGTCGTGGAAGCACCCCCTCCCCCGCCGGGCGGAAGATCACAAGCGCGCCCTGATCGTCCACATGCTGTCGCTGTATCGCGACCTGCCCTTCGTGCTGATCGGCGACAGCGGGCAGCACGATCCGGAGGTCTACGGCCGGATCGTCGCCGACCATCCGGGCCGGGTGAAGGCGGTCTACATCCGCAACGTGTCGCGGGACGCCGACCGCGTCCGCGAGATCGAGGCGCTGGCGCAGGTCGTCGCGGCCGCCGGCAGCCACCTCGTCATCGCCGCAGACAGCACCGCCATCGCCCGGCACGCAGCGGGCCTCGGCCTGATCGCACCGGGCGCGGTCGCCCTGGTGGCGGACGAGCACGCGGCCGGCGGCGAGCCGGCGGAGCTGACCGCGGAGACCGCCCTGCCGGGCGACCTCGGCTCCGTCCTCGGCGGCGCCGGAGGAACCTTGCCGCCGAGCGTCGTCGTCGAGGCGTCGGCGCAGGACGGATCGCATGTCTCGACCTAACGCCACCGTGCGCGCCGTCGCTGTCGCCGCCGGGTCACACTTCACAGGAGCGTGATTCCGGCCGTTGACTCTTCGGGACCGCGGAAGCCACTTGGCGGGGACGGTTCCCCTCGGGGATCAAAAGGGAACGCGGTGAGGACGAGGCTCCGAGGAGCCTTTCCGATGCCGCGGCTGCCCCCGCAACTGTAAGCGGCGAGCCTCCATCAACACGTCACTGGGTCACGGCGCCTGGGAAGACGATGAGGGGCAGCGACCCGCGAGCCAGGAGACCTGCCGTCAGTCGTGGTCACACGCGAAACGCGTCGGGCGGGGTGCCTCGACGGGTGTCGAGACGCATGGGCCCGCGCGGCGCATACGGGGCGGCCTCGTTCGCGGTGACGTGCCACCACACGCGTCCGCACGTCCCTTCCATGCCCTTGCCGACCGCGAGACCCGCGCCGAACGACGCACAGGAAGCCGCCCGGCATCCGTGCGCCGGCGGCCGAGCCGCGTTCGGCCGATCGCCTAATTGTAACATTGTTACATTCGATGTAGATCGAGGGTCGGGCAGGCCGTCGCGTCGCGCCGATAGAGCCGAATCCGATCCATGCTCGTTCTTCTGCAAACCGCTCGTTCCCTCGGGCGCGCGATGCGCTGCCCGCTCCTCGCCGGCACGGCGCTCGTCATCCTCGCTCCGCCGCGAGAGGCCGGCGCCCAGCCGGTCGCCGGCGAATCGGCGAGCGTCGTGCTCGACACCCTCACGGTCGCGGGCGACGGCGTCGGCTTGAGCCGCACCGCGCCGGTCGGCCTCAACCTGCGCACGCCCGACCGCGGCGCGAGCCGCCTCGGCCTCACGCCGCTGGAGACCCCCGGCAGCGTCGACGTCATCTCCGGCGAGACCGCGCGGCTGCGCGGCCAGGACACGATCGCGGACGCCGTGACGCAGAACGCCACCGGCTTCACCACCATCGCCTCGCCGGGCAACGGCAACGGCGCCTTCACCAGCCGCGGGTTCTCGGGGCCGAACTCGATCCAGCAGCTCTACGACGGCACGCGGCTGTTCGTCGGCGCCAACACGGTGACTTTCCCGTTCGACACCTGGAACGTCGAGCGCATCGAGGTGCTGCGCGGGCCGGCCTCCGTGCTCTACGGCGACGGGGCGATCGGCGGCGTCATCAACGTGGTGACGAAGAAGCCGACCTTCACGCCCATCAACGTGGTGCGGGCCGGCGTCGGATCGGACGGCATCGCGCGGCTCGCCCTCGATTCCGGCGGCCCGATCGGCGACGCGGTGGCCTATCGCCTTAACGTCAGCGGCAACCGCGCCGGCGGCTGGATCAGCCCGGACGGCGACTTCCGCAACCTCGCGGTCTCGGGCGCGATCCTGCTCCAGGCCACGCCCGACCTCGCCTTCACCCTGAGCCACGACCTCGGCTATCAGGAGCCGGCGCGCTACTGGGGCACGCCGCTGGTCGACGGGCGCATCCCGGATTTCATCCGGTTCAAGAACTACAACGTGCGCGACGCCAAGATCACCTGGGCGGACAACTGGACCCAGCTCAAGACGGAGTGGACGCCCACCGCCGACATCACGGTGCGGAACACCGCCTACCGGCTGCAGAGCAGGCGCCACTGGCTCGACGTCGAGACCTACAGCTTCGACCGATCGACGCGATTGGTCGACCGGAGCGACTACACCGAAATCTACCACCAGCAGGAACAGCTCGGGAACCGGTTCGACGCCGCGTTCAAGGGCACGCTGTTCGGCTTCCGCAACGAGTTCCTGGCCGGCTTCGACGTGAACCACATCGACTTTCGGCACATCAACAACTTCTCGACCGTCGGATCGGGCCTCGTCACCAGCGTCCCGCTGACGGATTACGACCCGGGCTCGTTCCCGCTGAACGGCCGCGCCAGCCCGGCCTACGCGACGAGCACCGACCAGGCCTCGGTCTTCGCCGAGGACCGGCTGATCCTCACCGACCAGCTCTCGTTCCTGTCCGGCGTCCGGTTCGACGCCTCGACCCTGCAGCGCGAGAACCTGATGAGCAACGCGCAGTTCGAGAAGTCCTTCCAGGGCCTCGGCTACCGCTTCGGGCTGGTGTTCAACCCGACGCCGGACACCGCGCTCTATGCGCAGGTCGCCACCGCCACGGACCCGGTGAACAGCCTGATCACGCTGTCGCAATCGCTGGCCGGCTTCACGCTCTCCACCGGCGAGCAGGTCGAGCTCGGCGCCAAGGGCGTGTTCTGGGACGGCCGAGGCGAGTGGACGCTCGCCGGCTACCGCATCGTCAAGGACAACCTGATCTCGGCGGTGCCGGGCCAGCCGAACGTCTCGACGCAGGTCGGCCGGCAATCCTCCTAAGGGGTCGAGGCGGCGCTCTCGCTGCAGGTCACGCCGCTCTGGCGGGTCGACGCGAACCTCGCCCTGCTGCACGCGCAGTACGATTCCTTGAACCAGGCCGTGAACGGCGCGACGATTTCGTACGCCGGCAACCGGCCGATCGACGTGCCCGAGCGGGTCGCCAACCTCTGGCTCAATTACGCCTTCGCGCCGGCCTGGGAAGCACGGGTCGGGTTCCAGTACGTCGGCGAGGTGTTCAGCGATTTCGGCAACACCGCGCGACGCCCGGCCTACGGGCTGGTCAACCTCGGCCTCGACCATCAGGTCACGCCGGCCTCGCGCCTGTCCTTCCGCGTCTTCAACCTGTTCGACAAGGTCTACGCGATCAGCGGAAACGCGGTGGACGGGGTCGGCACAAACTGGCTCCTCGGGCGACCGCGCTCGTTCGAGGTCGCCTTCACGACGGCGTTCTGAGATGGCCTCCGCGGCGCGCACGCTCGCCAAGACGGGAAAGCGGTGGCTGCATCTCGGCCATCGCTGGCTCGGCATCGTCACGGGACTGTTCTTCACGACGTGGTTCGTGAGCGGCGTGGTGATGATGTACGTCGCCTACCCGTCGCTGACCGAGCCCGAGCGCCGGGCCGGGCTGCCCGCGATCGCCTGGGACGCGGTGCGGGTCTCGCCGGACGCGGCATTGGCCGACGAGCCCGGCTTTCCCCGGGCGCTGAGCCTGTCGATGCGGGGGGCCGAGCCGGTCTACCGGGTCGCGCGTTGGGACGGGTCCCGCCGCGCCGTCTCCGCGGTCGACGGCCGGGCGATCGGCCCCGCGTCACCGGACGAGGCCCTCGCCATCGCCGGCCACGATCCGCGCAGCCTGCGCCCGGCCTACCGCGACACGCTCGCCTACGACCTGTGGACGGTGCACCAGCGCTACGATGCGGTGCGCCCGCTCCACCGCATCGCGCTCGGCGATGCGGACGGCACCGAGCTCTACGTCTCGCAGCCGACCGGTGCCGTGGTGCTCGACACCACGGCGCACGAGCGGTTCTGGAACTGGTTCGGCGCCGTCCCGCACTGGCTCTACGTCGCGCCGCTGCGGGCGCAGGCCGCGCTGTGGCGCACGGTGATCGTGTGGGTCTCGGGGATCGCGATGGTCGGGGCCGTCACCGGGTTCGTGCTCGGGCTCCTGCGGATGCGGATGCGGATCGCCCGACGCTATCGCTCCGGCGCGGTGACGCCCTATCGCGGCCTCGCGCGCTGGCATCATCTCGGCGGCCTGATCGGCGGGCTCGCGCTGTTGAGCTTCATCGTCAGCGGCTGGCTCTCGATGAACCCGAACCGCTGGTTCTCCTCCTCCAGCCCGTCGCAGGCGATGCTCGAACGCTACGCCGACGCACCCGGCGCCCGCACCGGGCTCGACCGCGCCGCGATCCGCCAGCGCGCCTGCACGGACGCGGCGGAGGTGCGGTTCACCTGGCTCGGCGGTGCGCCGCTCGCGGTGATCGCCTGCCGCGACGGACGGGAGATCGCCTGCTGCGGAACGGCGCCGGTCGCGCCCGACCGGCTGGACGCCTCCGCGCGCCGCCTGGTCCCGGAGGCTCGATCGATGACGACCTCTCGGCTCGAGCGCGAGGACTTCTACTGGACCTCGCACCACCGCGCCCGGCGCCTGCCGGTGCTCCGGGTGGTGTTCGACGACCCGGCGGCGACGTGGTTCCACATCGATCCCGAGACCGGCGAGATCCTGAACCGGCTCGACCGGTCGGGCCGCGTCGAGCGCTGGGGCTTCGACCTGCTGCACACCCTCGATCTCGGGATCCTCCTGCGCCACCGCCCCGCCTGGGACGGGGTCATGCTGCTGCTGCTCGCGGCCGGATCGGTGATCGCGGGCTCGGGTGTGGCGATGGGCTGGCGCCGGCTGAGACGGCCGGCGGCCGGATCGCGCCCGGCTTAAGTGCGGGCCGATCCCCTCGCTCGGCTCGGCGAGGCTTGCTCAGCGAGGCTTGCTCAGCGAGGCTTGGCCCGCACGGGGCGGCAGCGCTACCATCGCAGCGAAGGGCCCGGAGCGGTTCGCGAACAGACAGGGACGGACGCTGCCATGGCGCGCGCGCGAAAAGTCATCATCACCTGCGCCGTCACCGGCGCGATCCATACGCCGAGCATGTCGCCCTACCTGCCGGTGACGCCGGAGGAGATCGCCGACGCCGCAATCGGCGCGGCGGAGGCAGGCGCGGCCATCGTCCACCTGCACGCCCGCAACCCGCAAACCGGCGAGCCCGACCAGACGCCGGAGGCCTTCGCCAAGTTCCTGCCCGTCATCAAGCAGCGCTCGAGCTGCGTGGTGAACATCACCACCGGCGGCGCGCCGACGATGACCATCGAGGAGCGCGTGCGCCCGGCCGCGACCTTCAAGCCGGAGGTCGCCTCGCTCAACCTCGGCTCGATGAACTTCGGCCTGTTCGGGATGCTCGACCGCTTCAAGGATCTCGAGCACGAATGGGAGCGGACGTATCTGGCCAACAAGGACATCATCTTCCGCAACTCGTTCGGGCAGATCGAGCACATCCTCACCACCTGCGCCGGCAACGACACACGATTCGAGTTCGAGTGCTACGACACCGCCCACCTCTACAATCTCAAATACTTCTTCGACCGCGGCCTGGTGAAGGCGCCGCTGTTCATCCAGACCGTGTTCGGGTTGCAGGGCGGCATCGGCTCGCACCCGGACGACGTGATGCACATGAAGCGTACCGCCGATCGGCTGTTCGGTGACCAGTACCGCTGGTCGGTGCTAGGCGCCGGGCGCAATCAGATGAACATCGCGGCGATGGCGGCGGCGATGGGCGGCAACGTCCGCGTCGGGCTCGAGGACAGCCTCTGGGCAGGCCCGGGCCGGCTCGCGCAGTCGAACGCCGAGCAGGTCGCCCAAGTCCGCCGGATCATCGAAGGGCTGGGGCTCGAGGTCGCGACGCCGGACGATGCCCGCGAGATGCTGTCGCTGAAGGGCGGCGACCGCGTCGGGTTCTGAGGCCCGTCACCCGGCGGGGTTCGCGAGAATCTTGCCGGGATTGAGGATGTTCCTCGGGTCGAGCGCGCGCTTGACCGCGCGCATCGTCGCGATCTCGGCGGTCGAGCGCGAGAGCCCGAGCTTGCCGCGCTTCTCCAGCCCGATGCCGTGCTCGGCCGAGACCGAGCCTTGAAGCGCGGCGAGCGGCTCGTAAATCGCCGCCTCGACCTCTGCTTCGAGGGCGGGGTCCGGCAGGCGCGCGGTGTTCCAGTGGATGTTGTTGTCGCCGATATGCCCGTAGGCGACGCTGGCCGCGTCCGGGTGGATCGCGGCGATCCGCGCGCGCGCCTCGGCGACGTAGCCGGCCATGGCCGAAAGCGGGACGCTGACGTCGAACGGGCGGGCGAGCCCGGCCTCGACCAGGATCTCGACGCGGTCGCGGATGCGCCACAGTGCGCGGCGCCGCTCCTCGGACGCCGAGACCACGGCATCGTGCACGACCGCCTCGGCCATCAGGGTCTCGAGCAGGCTCAAGAAGCGCGGTTCCTCCTCGGGCACGCACTCGACCTCGATCAGCGCGTAGTACGGGTGCTCCCGGGGGAGCGGCGGGGTGAAGCGGCCGGGCGCGGTCATCGTCCGGTAGAAGTCGGGCCACATGCCCTCGAAGGACGACACCCGGCCCTGGAACGCCCGCTGCGCGCGGGCGAGAATGGCGGCGGCGGCGTTCACGTCGGCGCAGGCGACGAGCGCGGTGGCGTAGCCGGCCGGCGCCGGGCGCAGGCGCAGCACCGCGCGGGTGACGACGCCGAGCGTCCCCTCCGTGCCGACGAAGAGCTGCTTCAAGTCGAGCCCGGTGTTGTTCTTGATCAGCGGCCGCATCGACGAGACGATCGTGCCGTCGGCGAGCACCGCTTCGAGGCCGAGCACCATCTCGCGCATCATCCCGTAGCGCAGCACCCGCAGGCCGCCGGCATTGGTGCTGATCGTGCCGCCGATCGTCGCCGAGCCGCGGGCTCCGAGATCGAGGGGAAAGAACAGGTCCGCCACTTCCGCTGCTGCCTGCACCGCCTCGAGCGTGGTGCCGGTGCGGACCACCATCGTCATCGCCAAGGGATCGAGCGCCTCGATCCCGGTCATGCGCTCGAGCGACAGGGCGATGTCCCCGGGCGCGCAGAGGATGCCGTCGACGAGGCCGGTGGCGCCGCCGCGCGGGACGACGGCGCGCCCCGCCGCGTGGCAGGCGGCGAGCACCGCCGAGACGTGCTCGGTGCTGCGGGGGCGGACGAGCGCGGCCGCGGCGCAAGGCTCGTCGGCACGGGTCCAGCTCGCGGGTCGGCTCGCGAGCTCGTCGCCGACGACGAGGCCGTCGGGTCCGAGGATGTCGGTGAGCCGGTCGAGAAGCGGGTCCGTCATGGGCGTGCGCGGCGTTCGGCGATCATGGGGTCGGGCGACGACGGTCTACACGATCGCGTGCGCGGCCGAAGCCGGCGGCGTGACATTCCGCACCTGCGTTCGGGGGATCGATGCGGCTCCCGCGGGCAACCGCCGCCCGCCGCATTGCAGCATCCCACCCCTCGCCCTTCCACGGCCGGAAAGAGCTCATACGGTCCGGCGCTTCGAAAACCGCGGAGCGCGCCATGGGAACCTACACGCTCGCCATCGCCGACGGCGTCCTGTTCGCCTGCCTGCCGGACGAGGCCGACATCGGCTCGGCCATCACCGAGGCGACGGCGACCAATTACGGTTTCGGCATCGCGCTCAGCATCGTGCGCGGCACCGAGCTGACCGATGCGGCGCGGCCCGAGGACGACGTGGTCTGGCGCGAGACCTCCGACAGCGAGCTGCTCGACGCGGAGGGGCGCCGCTATCGCTACGCCGTGCGCCGGGCGGCCTGACGCCCCGCGCCTGGCTGCGACCAGGATCCCCGGATCACAGGACGTTCGTGCGACGGGTGCCGTCGCAGGGGGCGAGCCGGCGCCCGGCTCGCACGAACGTCGGCTAGCGGCAGGAGCGCGGCAGGCGCCGCTTCCAGCGCTGGCCCGGCGCGAGGGCGGGTTCGGTCGATCGCGACTTCGTCGGCCTGCGCATCACGACAGGCGCTGCGGCGACCGGAGCGACGGCGGTCACCGGCGGAGCCGGGATCGCCGGGGCAGCGACGGCCGGCTCCGAGGACGCGTCCGCGATGTCGGCGAACGACCAGATCGCATCGGGGCGCACCATTTCGGATCGTGCCTGATCCGAACGGCCGGCTTCGGAGCGCGGGCTTTCGGACCGCATCTGCGGAGGCTTCACCCGCTTCACGCGCGGAAGCCGAAGCTCGCGCTCGATCACGGGTTCGGCCACCTCGGGCTCGGGCTCCGCCACCATCAGGCTCTGCAGGATTCGCCGAGGCTTCTCCGCCGGCACCGGCGGCGCGGGGGCGGCGGCCTGGTCGGGCCAGACCGTATCGAACGGCGACGGCGTCTCGGGCGCCGGATCGAGCGCGGCCCAGTTCAGGGGCGCCGGGGTAGGATCATCCGGCCAGGACAGGGAGTGGCGGTTCTTCGACTTGACCTCGACGGTAAAGGACCGTCGCACACGGCTGCGCAACATGCGGCGTATGATTCTCTTGGATTTGGACAGGAACGCGCGGACGCGTACCGTATTCCATGACGCTTCTTCGGCATTTTGTCGAGACGACAGTGCAGAATCGGTTTCCAACACGGAAATTCCAGGCAGAAAGCCGGCGTTTCACGCGCCGCCTCAGGCCGAACGCGCGGTCGGCACCGAGACCTCCGGCTCCGGCGCGGTCTCGACGCGGACCGAACCGGTCGTGTCGAAGCGCAGACGAACCGGGAACGGCGCCGCCTCGGCTTCCGTCGCCGCGACCGCGACGAGGCTGATCTGCGGCCCGCCGCTGGTGACGGCCGCGATCAGGGCCGATGCGCCGCCGTCGAGATGCGGGATCGTTCCGTCGACCACCAGGATCTCCGGCCGCCGCAGGATCGCGCGGGCGAGGTCGACGAGCGCCTGCTGGCGCGGGGTGAGCAGGCGGCCGCGGTTGCCGACGGGGAAATCCAGCCCGCGCAGGCGGATGCGGCGTTCCAGGTCGAACTCCTGCACGACGAGGCGGACCTGGCGTTGGATCTCGGCTTCGCCGTGCATCCGCGCGGTGTTGATCCGCCCGAAGAGCAGCGCATCGAGGATCGAGCTGTGCCGGTTGATTCGCTCGGGATCGTAGGGCTCGACGTCCTCGGTGCCGTCCTCCCGTCGAAGCGCCTCGCGGACCGTGTAGCGCGCCGCCACCAGCCGCGCCCGATAAGGCGCATCGAGGAGGCCGAGCCGCTGGCGCGGCTCGACGTAGGCCAGGGCGAGGGCGAGGAACGCCTCGTTGTCGGCCGCCGGCGGCGCCTCGTCGGCACCGAGGGCCGAGAGCCGCTGCTCGAAGACCGGCAGCTCGTCCGGCGCGATCAGCGAAAACCTGCGGAACAGCGGATGGCCCGGTGGCACGTCGCGGAAGATGTCGACCAGGTTCCGGGCGATCGCCACGCCCATCCGGGCGAGGTCGTCGAGCAGGAACAGCTTGTCGAGCGCAGCGCGGAAGCGCGGTTCGGACGCGAGGTTGCGCCCGGTCAGTTCCGGAACGGTCGGCACGCCGAACAGGAGGTTCTCCGCGATCGTCGCCTGCTCGTTGTAGCGGCGCGGATCGAACGGGATCACGAGGTCGGCCATGCCCGCGGCCGCGAAGTGCTGCTGCAGGTGCCGGCGCGCGGCGACGACCCGACGCCCGGGCTCGGACTCGTGGTGCACCAAGCTGTAGGCGCTGAGGCCGAAGCGGTAGAGGTCGTCGCCCATCCCGAGGCGCTGCAGCAGGTCGAGCATCTGCGCGTCGAGGGCGGCGGCGTCCGCCAGGCCCAGGGCGGCGTAGTCGATCCAGGGATCGCTCGCATCCTCGACCGGGTTTCCGGTCCGCCGCGCCTCCGCGCGCCGGCGCCGTGCACGCTCCGGGCTGCCGGCGTCGTCGCGGATCACCGGGCGCCGGCGCAGGCCGTAGGCGAGGTTGTCGCGGATCGTGCCGGGAAACAGAACCGGCTCCGGCCCGGCATAGGCGAGCGCGCGGGCCCGGCGGGCCTGCGGCAGCGTGGCGACGTCCGCGCCGCCGATCCGCACCGTTCCGCCCTGCGGCGCCTGCAGCCCGGCGACGAGCCGCGCGACCACGTGGCCGAGGCCGCCCGCGGAGGCGAGGATCGCGGCCTGCACCGGCATCGGCAGACTGACGGCCCCGAGCTCGAGCGCCGGGCCGCCGAGGGGATCCTTGAGGCTGACGCCGTCCAGCTCGAGCGGGCCGCCGAGGGGCCGGACCAGGCCCTGGCCCTCCGGCTCGGACGGCCGCAGCCGGTGCGGCGCGAAGTGGGCGGCGACGGTCTCGTACTTCACCTCGACGTCAAGGCGCTGCTGGTCCCAGTCGATCAGCTCCTTGAGCGGCGGCGGCAGATCGCGATAGGCGGCCAGCACGGCCACGAGCTGGCCGATGTCGAGCTCGCCGCGCAGCGCGAACAGGCCGCCGATCGCGTAGAAGAGGAAGGGCGTCACCTGCGCGAGCAGGTTGTTCAGGTACTTCACCAGGAACTTGCGCCGGTAGATCCGCAGGCGCAGGTCGTAGAGGCTGAACAGCCGCCCGCCGATCTCGGCACGCTCCCAACGCCCGGTGTCATTGACGGTGACCGCCTCGAGCCCGTCCAGCACCTCGCCGACCCGGCCGGCGAAGCTCCGCGACGCGATCTGGCGCTTCCGGCTCAAGCGGATGATCTCGCGGCGCAGGCGCGGGATCACAACGATCTGCACGAGGACGATCGAGCCGGCGACGAGCCCGAGCCACAGGTTCTGCATCAGGATGAAGATCAGCGCGGTCGCCGCCTGCGTGCCGAGGAAGCACGGCACCACGATCGCGTCGCCGATGAAGGCGCCGATCGGCTCGACCTCGTCGCGGATGATGGTCGCCGTCTCCGACGACTTCACCTCGCGCGTCGTGTCCGGGGTGAAGCGGAGCATCAGCGAGAACAGCTCGAAGCGCAGGCGCCGCAGCATGCGCTCGCCGAGCACGCCCTTGCTGAGGTTGATCCAGAACTTGAACGCGCCGTTGATCAGCACGAGGGTGAGGAACAGCCCGGAGAGCCCGAACAGCAGCCCGGTGCGGTCGACCTCGAAGCCGGAGAACAGCACCTCCTGCTCGCCGCCGAGCCAGCCGGGCCAGTGGATGATGAGGTCGAGGAAGTCGACGGTCTCGCGCCCGCCCTTGAACGCCTTGCCGGAGATGGCGTCGTTGACGATGCGCTTCGGCAGGTCGAGCGAGGCGAAGTAGAACGGCAGCGATGCGAGCACGACGGCGCAGATCGCGAACTGGTCGCGCTTCGAATGTCGCCAGATATAGCCGAACAGCGTCGGCTCCAGATCCCGCATCGCCCGTCCCCGGCCCCCGTTCCGGCTCCCATACCCTCTCGCGAGCCCGCACGTCACACGCATGTCATCGTGCAACGAAAAGGCGAAGCCCGAGCGTGCGCGGACTCACAGCCTCGGGCCTCCGTCACTCCGGAATGCGGGGTCGCCCCACGCGAGGCATTGTCACGGCGGCCCGGCTTGTGCGACCGCAGACCGGCTGCGACGCTGCGCCTGCACGCGCTGCGCGTGCCGGGGCGCGGATGGCGGCGGCGCGAGGGGGCGTTCGAGGATGAGACCGTGATGCGCCCGAGCCGCGTCCTGATCTACAGCCACGACACGTTCGGGCTCGGGCACCTGCGCCGCTCGCGCACCATCGCGAACGCACTGGCCGGCACCGGCGAGGTCGAGGCGATGATCGTCTCCGGCTCGACGGTGGTCGCCCGCTTCGCCTTCGCCCGCGGCGTCTCCTCCGTGCGCGTGCCCGGCGTGACCAAGCGCGCCGACGGCAGCTATGCCGGGCTCGACCCGCAGGCGTCGCTGCAGGAGACGGTCGCCCGGCGCGCCGACATCGTCCTGCGCACCGCCCGCGACTTCCGGCCGAACCTCGTGATCGTCGACAAGGAGCCGACGGGCTTCCACGGCGAGATGCTGCCGACGCTGGAGCACCTGCGCGCCCGCGGCTGCCGTGTGGTGCTGGGCCTGCGCGACGTCCTCGACGACCCCGACCGCCTCGTGCCGGAATGGGAGCGCAAGGGCGCTTCGGAGGCGGTCCGCCGGTTCTACGACGAGATCTGGATCTACGGCCTCGCGCGCATCCACCGGCCGCTGGCCGCGCTTCCCGTGGGTGCGGAATTCTCGGACCGGACGACCTACACCGGCTATCTCCACCGCGCCGCGCCGCGCCCCCGACCGGACCGGGCCGAGCCCGGCGTCGCGGCCGAGCCGTTCATCCTGGTCACCCCCGGCGGCGGCGGCGACGGCGACGGGCTGATCGACTGGGTGATCTCGGCCTACGAGGCCGATCCCGCGATCCCGCTTCCCGCGCTGATCGCCTTCGGACCCTTCCTCGCCTCGAAGAGCCGGGCGGCGTTCCTGGGCCGGATCGCGCGGCTGCCGGGCCGGCTCTCCGCGATCACCTTCGACAGCGAGATCGAGCTCCTGATGGAGAAGGCGTCGGGCGTCGTGGCGATGGGCGGCTACAACACGTTCTGCGAGATCCTGTCCTTCGACAAGCGAGCGCTTCTGGTGCCGCGCACCACGCCGCGGCGCGAGCAGGAGATCCGCGCGGTGGCCGCCGAAGGCCTCGGCCTCGCCCGCACCGTGCTGGAGGCGGACGGGCGCGACCCCATGCGCATGGCGGCGGCGCTCCGGGCCCTGCCGGACCAGGCGCCTCCGTCGCGCGCGCGGATTCCCGACCTGCTCGGCGGCCTCGACCGGATCGCCGAGCGCGTCCGCGTGCTGAACGCTGGCGCACCCGTCCTCGCCCTCGGTGACAGGCCGTGAGTGAGGCGCGCATCGCGATCGTGCTGAAGGGCTATCCGCGATTGTCGGAGACCTTCATCGCGCAGGAGATCCTGGCGCTCGAGGGCCGCGGCCTCGCGCTGGCGATCTGGTCGCTGCGCCGCCCGACCGACGCGAGCCGCCATCCGATGCACGACGCGATCGCGGCGCCGGTGGCCTACCTCCCCGAATACCTGCACGAGGCGCCCCTGCGGGTGCTGCGCGGGCTGGCCTGGGGCCTCCGCCGCCGGCGCTTCGTCGCGCTGGCCCGGCAATTCGCCACGGACCTTCTCCACGACCCGACTGCTTCGCGCATCCGCCGCCTCGGGCAGGCTCTGGTGCTGGCGCGGGAGCTGCCCGAGGCGGTCCGGCACCTGCACGCGCATTTCCTCCACACGCCGGCCAGCGTCGCGCGCTACGCCGCGCTCCTGACGGAGCGAAGCTGGAGCTTTTCCGCGCACGCCAAGGATATCTGGACGACGCCGGACCGCGAGCTGTCCGACAAGCTCTCCGACGCGGCCTGGGGGGTGACCTGCACCCGCGACGGCCTCGGCCGCCTGCGGGCGGTGTCGGCGGGTCGGGCGGCAGCGGAAGCCGGCTCCGTCGCGCTGGCCTATCACGGCCTCGATCTCGCCCGCTTTCCGGCGCCGCCCCTCCGGCCGCCGCGCGACGGCACGGATGCGCAGGATCCGATTCGGATCCTCAGCGTCGGCCGGCTCGTCGCCAAGAAGGGGCACGACGACCTGATCGACGCGCTCGCGGCCCTTCCGCCGGACCTGCATTGGCGCCTCGACCTGATCGGCGGCGGCGAGCTTCGGGAGGACCTGAAAGCCCGCGTCGCGGAGCGCGGGCTCGGCGGCCGCGTCGCCTTCCGGGGCGCCCTGGCTCAACCGGCGGTGATCGCGGCGATGCGGGCGGCCGACCTTTTCGTGCTGCCGACCAAGCCTGCGCCGTCCGGCGACCGCGACGGCCTGCCCAACGTGCTGATGGAGGCCGCCTCGCAGGGGCTGCCGATCCTCGCGACCGCCTTCGCGGGCACGCCGGAATTCGTCACCGACGGCGTCGAGGGATGCCTGGTCGCGCCGGGCGATCCCGCGGCGTTGTCCGCGGCGATCCTGCGGCTCGCCGGCGATCCGGTGCGGCGCCGGAGCTTCGCGGACGCCGCCCGCGCGCGCCTGCTGCGGGATTTCTCGCTCGATGCCGGCATCGACCTGATCGGCGGGCGGCTCGCCGCCTCGGCGGGAATCGCGCCGCCGCGTCCCGCATCGGTGCCCGAGCGAGCGGAGGCCTGCGCATGCGGGTGCTGATCGCGGTCACGCATCTCCTCGGCGCCGGTCACTTGACCCGCGCCGCCGCGATCGGCCGCGCCTTCGCCGCCTCGGGCCATGCGGTGACCCTGGTCTCGGGCGGCGGCCCTGCGCCGATGGTGCGGCTCGACGGCCTGCGCCTCGTGCAACTGCCGCCGCTGCACATCGTCGGCACCGCCTTCGCGCGGCTTCTTGGCGCGGACGGGCACGCGGCCGGCGCCGACCTGCTCGCGGCACGCCGGGCGCTGCTTCGGCAGGCGCTGGCCGAGACGGCTCCGGACGTGGTGATCACCGAGCTGTTCCCGTTCGGCCGCCGAGCGCTCGAAGCCGAATTCCTCGACCTCGTCGAGGCGGCATCCGAGCGGCGCCCGCGACCGCTGATCCTCGCCTCGATCCGCGACGTGCTCGTCGCGCCGGAGAAGCCGCGGAAGATCCGCATCGCGCATGCGCGCGTGGCCGGGATCTACGACGCGGTGCTGGTGCACGGCGACCCCGATCTCGTTGCCCTCGACGCCTCCTGGCCGGTGGACGAGGATCTGCGCGCCAAGCTGCGATACACCGGCTACGTCGACGAGGACGCGGCGCCGATCGAGGATGCGGATGCCCGCGCGGGCGTCCTGGTCTCGGCCGGGTCGAGCGCGGCCGGGCTCGGCCTCTGCCGCGCCGCCGCGGACGCGGCGCGGCGGAGGCCGGACCTCGGCTGGCGCATCCTTGCCGGCCACGGCATCGCGCAGGCCGAGATCGATGCCATGCGCGCGAAGCTGGCCGACGGCGTCCTGACGCGGGCGCAGCCGAATTATCGCGCGCTTCTGGCGCGGGCTGCGGTGTCGGTGAGCGCCTGCGGCTACAACACCGCGGTGGATCTCCTCGCCACCCGGACGCCCGCCGTGCTGGTGCCGTTCGCGGCAGGCGCCGAGACCGAGCAGAGCCTGCGTGCCCAGCACCTCGCCGCCCGCGGCCTGGCCCGGATCGTGCCCGAGGACGCACTTTCCGCGGCGACGCTGCTCGACGCCATCGCGTCTGCAGCCGGAGCGCCGATCCCGGTAGACCACGGCATCGCGCTCGACGGCGCACGGCGCACGGTCGCCATCGTTGAAACGCTCCTCGCCGCGAAGAAACGGAGCGCCCGTGCGGAGAAGACCCCGCTCGACCGCCTGCGCGCCGTCCTCGACGAGTCCGGCGCGCGCGGCCGCCGCGTGCCGATCTGGTGGCGGGACGACGATGCCGTCGCCGCGACGCCCGCCCTGGACCGCCTGCTCGACCTCTCGGACACCTTCGCGTCCCCGCTGCTCGTCGCGGCGATCCCGGCAGGCATCGAGCCGTCCCTCAGCGAGCGTCTCGCCGACGCGCCACGCGTCAGCCTCGCCGTGCACGGGCTGGCCCACACCGATCACGCCGCACCCGGCAACAAACCGTCAGAGTTCGGCGCCGACCGGCCCCTGCCGCTCGCGATCGCGGACGCCGCGGAGGGCCTGCGCGTCGCCCGCGCGCGGCTTCCGGCGGACCGGCTCCTGCCGGTGTTCGTGCCGCCGTGGAACCGCCTCGCCCCCGAAATCGCCGCCGCCCTTCCGGCGCTGGGCTATCGCGGGCTGTCGTCGGTGCCCGGAGCGGCGGTGCCCGGCCTGATGCGGGCCGATGTCGCGATCGACCCGATCGACTGGCGCGGCACGCGCTCGCTCGTCGATCCCGCACGGCTGATCGACACCCTGTGCCGGACCATCGCGGAGGGAAACGATCGGCCGGTCGGGCTGCTCACCCACCACCTCGCCCACGACGAAGCGATCTGGGACTTCCTCGGCGCCCTGTTCGCGATCCTGTTCCGGCATCCGGCGGTGACGCTCTCCGACCCGCGGCATCTGTTCCGGCCGCCGGCGGTGGACGGGGCGGTGCCGGCGTGGTGGACTTGCCCGGCCGACGCGCCTGCGAGGATCGCTTGAGCCCGCTCCTGTCCATCCAGAACCTGCAGGTCGATTTTGGCGGACACGGTGCGCCGTTCCGCGCCCTGCACGGCCTGTCGCTCGACGTGATGCGCGGGCGGACCCTGGCGCTCGTCGGCGAATCCGGCTCGGGCAAGTCGGTGACCGCACAGGCGATCCTGCGCATCCTGCCCCGGGTGGCCACGATCAGCGCCGGCCGCATCCTGTTCGACACCGGCCGCGGGGCGACCGACATCGCGGCGCTGCCCCCCGACGGCCCGGCGATGCGCGCGATCCGCGGTGCCGGCATCGCGATGATCTTCCAGGAGCCGATGACCTGCCTGTCGCCGCTCCACACCATCGGCGACCAGGTCGGCGAGGCGCTGCGCATCCATGGCAACGCCACCCGGGCCGAGGCCGACGCGCAGGCCAGGGACGCATTCGCCCGCGTCGGCTTCCCCGATCCGGCGCGGGCGCTGCACACCTATCCGTTCGAGCTCTCCGGCGGCCTGCGCCAGCGGGCGATGATCGCGATGGCGCTGATCCTCAAGCCCGCCATGCTCGTCGCCGACGAGCCGACGACGGCCCTCGACGTGACGACCCAGGCCCAGATCCTAGCGCTGCTGACCCGGCTGCAGGACGAGACCGGCATGGCGATCCTGCTGATCACCCACGACCTCGGCGTCGTCGCCAACGTCGCCCACGACGTGGCGGTGCTCTATCGCGGCCGCCTCGTCGAGTCCGGCCCGCGCGGCGCGGTGATGCGCGACCCCGGCCACCCCTACCTCAAGGCGCTGCTCCACGCCGTGCCGCGCTTCGACATGGCGCCGGGCGAGCGCTTGACGCCGATCCGCCCGGCCAAGGCGGTGATCCCGCCGGCGCGCAGGCCGGCGGCGATCGACGGGCCGATCCTGCGCGTCGAAGGGATCTCGAAGGTCTTCACCCTGCGCTCGGGGCGGTTCGGCGGGCCGCCGCGGGTCGTGCGGGCGGTCTCCGACGTGTCGCTCGACCTCGTGCCCGGCAGGACGCTCGGCCTCGTCGGCGAATCCGGCTCGGGCAAGACCACCGTGTCGAAGATGGTGATGCGCGCGCTCGCGCCCGATGCCGGCCGCGTGCTGTTCGACGACGGCACCGGCCCGCGCGACGTCCACGCCCTCGCCGGCGCCGACCTGTTCGCCTACCGCCGCGCCGTGCAGTTCGTGTTCCAGGACCCCTACGCCTCGCTCGATCCGCGGATGACCGTGCGCCAGATCCTCACCGAGCCGATGGAGATCCACGGGATCGGCGGGCGCGAGCGCCGGGCTCGGGTCGAGGCGCTGATGGCGATGGTCGGCCTCGAAGCCGGCGCGCTCGGGCGCTATCCGCACGCCTTCTCCGGCGGCCAGCGCCAGCGCATCGGCATCGCCCGGGCGCTCGCCCTCGATCCGAAGGTGCTGGTGCTCGACGAGCCCGTCTCGGCGCTCGACGTCTCGGTGCAGGCCCAGATCCTGAACCTGCTGAAGGACTTGCAGGCCGCGCTCGGCCTGACCTACCTCATCGTCTCCCACAACCTCGCGGTGATCGACTACATGGCGGATACCATCGCGGTGATGTGCCGGGGGCGGATCGTGGGGCAGGCCCCGAAGGCCGCCCTGTTCCGCAACCCGGTCCATCCCTATACCCGCGCGCTGCTCGCCGCGGTGCCCGACCCGAGCCTCGACCACCCGCTCGATTTCTCGGCGGTCACCGGCGACCATTCCGACCCGGGCCGCTGGCCGGAGCCCTACCGGCTGGCGCCCGACGAGGCCGGCCATATGGTCGAGATCGAGCCGGGCTACCACGTCCGCCACGGCGCGGCCGATGCGCGGCGGGCCGCATGAGCACGCCCCGCCCCTCCCGCACGCTGGAACGGCTCCGCCGCAGCGTGCTCGCGCCGTTCTTCGACCGGCTCGGCTACGACCTCGTGCCCGCCGCCCCCGACTGGTCGCACCGCCCGACCTCGCCGCGCGAGGTCGACCAGTTGCTCGGCTCCGCGGCCGACAGCCTGCAGCGCGACCTCGCCGCGTCGGGCATCGCGACCGGCCTCGACGTGCCCGCGGCGGTGCGGCGGTTCTGGACGCTGATCCCGACGGCGCCGGTGCGCCAGCGCCGCGGCGGCAGCGGCTTCAACGGCGCGCTCCAGCTCTACGTGGCGATGCGCGCGCTGGCGCCGGCCACGGTCATCGAGTCCGGGGTCTTCCGCGGGCTCACCACCTGGGTGATCCGGCAGGCCTGCCCGGACGCGACGATCCATTGCCACGACCCGGACCTGTCGAACCTGCATTATCGCGACCCGGAAGCGCATTACAGCACCGCCGACTGGTCGACGGCCGACTGGTCGCAGCTCGATGCGGCGACGACGGTCGCGTTCTTCGACGACCACGTCTCGCAGGGGCGGCGGGTGATCGAGGCGAGGCGCCTGGGCCTCACCCGCCTTCTGTTCGACGACGACGCCGCCGGCCATCGCATCCATGCCCATGGCGGCCCGGCGCATCCCACCATCGCGATGATCGAGACCTTGCGTGACGAGGCTGGGCGCGACGAGGCTCGGCGCGTCAGGGCCGAGCCGATCCGCTGGCAGCGCAACGGCCGCAGCTTCGAGCAGCCGGCCGACGACCCGCTCGCCCGCGAGGCCGCAGCCGGCATCGCCCACGCGCACGCCTTCGACGACCTGCACCGCGCCACCGGCTACTCGCCGGCCCGGCTGACCTACGTGGCGCTGCATCCGCCGAAGCGAGGAATAGCCGCTTGATCGGGCTTCGGAACGACGAAAGCGCGGGCTCCCCCTCCCCCCCTGCTGCGCAGGGTACCCTCTCCCGCAAGGGGGGGAGGGAGACGCGCGCCGAGGCGGCGCGCCCATCGGATGCCGGGATTTCGCGCCGTGCATTGTTGATCGGCGTCGCGACTGCCTCGACGGTTTTCGCCGCTCCACGTTTCGCCCGCGCGGATACCCCTCGGACGGGGCAGCCCGAAACCCCGCTCGTCGTCGATCCCGCCGCCGCCGCGCGCAAGCTCGGCACCAGCGGCGGGACGATCCGCACCCTGATCGCCAAGGCGCGGGACGTGCGCTACCTCTCGGTCTACGGCTACACACGCCTCGTCGGCTACGATGCGGACCTCGTGTTGAAGCCCGACGTGCTGGCGGCTGTCGCGGTCGAGGGCGGGCGCTTCACCTTCACCCTGCGCAAGGGCCATCGCTGGTCCGACGGCGAGCCCTTCACCACGGAGGATTTCCGCTACTACTGGGAGGACGTCGCCAACGACAGGGATCTGAGCCCCGGCGGCCCGCCCGATTTCCTGCTGGTCGACGGCAAGCCGCCGACCGTCGAGATCGTCGATCCGGTCACCGTGCGCTTCACCTGGGATCGGCCGAACCCGCGCTTCCTGCCGGCCCTCGCCGCGCCGCGCGACCCGCTGATCTACCGCCCGGCGCATTACCTGAAGCCGGTCCATCCGCGATACGTCGGGCGCGAGAAGGCCGAGGCCGCGGCCAAGGCGCAGAAGCTCCGCGGCTGGGCGGCGCTGCACAACCGGATGGACGACAACTACGAGCTGAACAATCCCGACGCCCCGACCCTGCAGGGGTGGCGGCCCCGCACCCGCGCGCCGGCGACGCGCTTCGTGTTCGAGCGCAACCCCTACTACCACCGCATCGACACGGCCGGCACGCAGCTCCCCTATCTCGACCGCATCGTCATGGACGTCGCCTCGAGCGGGCTGCTCGTCGCCAAGACCAATGCCGGCGAGGCCGACCTGATGTTCCGCGGCCTGACGATGGCCGACATCCCGAGCCTCAAGGAGGGCGAGCGCGCGCACGGCTACCGCACCAACCTGTGGCCGCTCGCGCGCGGCTCCGAGATCGCGCTCTACCCGAACCTGACGACCCTCGATCCCGGCTGGCGCGCCCTCAACCGCGACGTGCGCTGGCGCCACGCGCTGTCGCTCGCCATCGATCGCCGCACCCTCAACAACACCCTGCTGTTCGGCCTCGGCACCGAGGGCAACGACACGCTGATCCCCGAGAGCCCGCTCTACGCGCCCGAGATGCGCACGCTGCATGCGGGCTACGATCCGGCGGCGGCCGAAAGACTGCTCGACGCCGCCGGCCTCGACCAGCGCGACCCCTCCGGCATCCGCCTGATGCCGGACGGCCGGCTGCTCGAGCTCGTCGTCGAGAGCGACGGCGAGGTCTCCATGGTGCTCGACGGGCTGCTGCTGATCGGCGAGTTCTGGCGCGAGGTCGGGATCAAGCTCGTGGTCAAGCCGCAGGAGCGCACGAACCTGCGCCGTCGCTCGGTGGCCGGGATGACGGTGATGGTGGCGGCGCAGGGGCTCGACCTCGCGGTGCCGACGGCGATCATGCCGCCGACCGAGCTGAGCCCGGCGCAGAGCGACCATTATTCCTGGCCGCGCTGGAGCCTTCACGTCGAGACGCACGGGGCGAGCGGCGAGGCGTGCGACGTCGAGGCCGTCCGCCGCCTGATCGACCTCGACCGCCAGTGGCGCGACACCGACGACGCGGGCAGGCAGGCGGCGATCTGGCGCGAGATGCTGATGAACCACGCCGAGAACACCTGGGTCATCGGCACGGTCGGGGGCGCGCTGCAGCCGGTGGTCGCGGCAAGCCATCTCGCCAACCTGCCGGCCAAGGCGCTGTACGCCTTCGAGCCGACCGCGATGATCGGCGTCCAGCGCCTCGACGAGATGTTCTGGGACCGCCCGGCCGAACGCCAGGCCCCGCTATGACGATCGCCGTGCTGCGCCGCGTCCTCACCATGGCGGTGACGCTGCTGGTGATCTCCGCCCTCGTCTTCGCAATCATCAAGCTGCCGCCGGGCGACTTCCTGACGAACCGGATTATGGAGCTGCGCTCCATGGGCGAGGCGGCCTCGGTCGCCAAGGCCGAGCTGCTGATCCGGCAATACGGCCTCGACCGGCCGGTCTACGAGCAGTACCTGATCTGGATCGGGCTGATGCCCGGCCCGGCGGGCTTCTCCGGGCTGCTGCAGGGCGATTGGGGCTGGTCGTTCGAGTACGATCGCCCCGTTTCCGAGGTGGTGGGCGATGCGCTCTGGCTGACGCTGGTGGTCAACCTCGCGGCCCTGGTCTTCGTCCATTTGGTCGCGATCCCGATCGCGATCTACTCGGCGACGCATCGCCATACCGCGGGCGACGCGGTCGTCACCGTGCTCGGCTATGTCGGCCTCGCCGTGCCCGGGTTCCTGCTGGCGCTGATCCTACTGTTCTACGCCAACATCTGGTTCGGCCTGTCGATCGGCGGCCTCTACGACGCATCCTTCACCGGCAAGCCCTGGGACTGGCCGAAGGTCCAGTCGCTGCTGGCCCACCTCGCCGTGCCGACGCTCGTGATCGGGCTCGGCGGCACGGCGGCGATGATCCGGCGGATGCGGGCGAACCTGCTCGACGAGCTCGCGAAGCCCTACACCGTGACCGCGCGGGCCAAGGGCCTGCCGCCGCTGCGGGCGCTGCTCAAGTATCCGTTCCGGATGTCGCTGAACCCGTTCGTCGCCGACATCGGCAACCTGCTGCCGCACCTCGTCTCCGGATCGGTGCTCGTCTCGCTGGTGCTGAGCCTGCCGACCGTCGGCCCGCTGCTGCTCGACGCGCTGAAGAGCCAGGACCAGTTCATGGCCGGCTTCATCCTGATGTTCGTCGCGCTGCTGACGCTCGTCGGCATGCTGATCTCGGACCTCATCCTGGTCTGGCTCGATCCGCGCATCCGCATGGGGGCACGCTGATGGTGCCCGAGACGGCACCCGTGGCACCTCACTTCGTCGACCCGGCGCCGTTCGATCCGGAGGCCGGCGGCGGACGTGATTCCGGCACGGCCTACGCCTCGGCTTGGCGGCTGATCTTCCGGAAGTTCCTCGGCCACCGCATCGCCGTCGCCTCGGCGCTCGTGCTCCTGGCGCTCTACGCCGCCGTGCCCTTCGTCGAGTTCCTGGCCCCCTACGAGCAGGCGAAGCGCAACGGCGACTACCTGTTCGCGCCGCCGCAAGCGGTGCACCTGTTCCACGAGGGGCGGTTCGTCGGGCCGTTCGTCTATCCGTACCGGGCCGAGCTCGACATGGAGACCTTCCGCCGCGGCTACGTCACCGACGCCGCCACGCCGCAGCCGCTGCGCTTCTTCTGCCGCGGCGACGCCTACACCCATCTCGAGCTCGGCCGGGGCGACCTTCACCTCGTCTGCCCGTCCGAGGGCGGGACGCTCTATCTGCTGGGTACCGACCGGCTCGGCCGCGACCTGCTCTCGCGCATGATCTACGGCGCGCGGGTCTCGCTGGTGATCGGCCTCGTCGGCGTCGCGATCTCGTTCGCGCTCGGGCTCCTGCTCGGCGGCATCGCCGGCTACTTCGGCGGCTTCGTCGACGCGGCGGTGCAGCGGCTGATCGAGGTGGTGCGCTCGCTGCCCGAGCTCCCGCTCTGGCTCGCCCTGTCGGCGGCGCTGCCGCCAAGCTGGAGCCCGCTCTGGGTGTTCTTCGGCATCACCATCATCCTCGGGCTGCTCGATTGGCCGGGCCTCGCGCGCGCCGTGCGCGGCAAGCTGCTGGCGCTGCGCGAGGAGGATTTCGTGCAGGCGGCGGAGCTGATGGGCGCCTCGCCCGCCCGCGTCATCGGCCGGCACCTGATCCCGAACTTCATGAGCCACCTGATCGCCTCGGCGACGCTCTCGATCCCGACGATGATCCTGGGCGAGACCGCCTTGTCGTTCCTCGGCCTCGGCCTTCGGCCGCCGGTGACGAGCTGGGGCGTGCTGCTCAACGACGCCCAGAACCTCTCGGCGGTGCAGCTCTACCCCTGGCTGCTGCTGCCGGTGGTGCCCGTGCTGGTGACGGTGCTGGCGTTCAACTTCCTCGGCGACGGGCTTCGGGACGCCGCCGACCCGTATCATTGAGGCACGCCCCGGCAGGGCTCGCCCCGGGCCGCGCCGTGCCGCATAAGGCGGCGAGATCGCTCCCGAGGACCGCCCCGTGACCGTCACCCAGATCACCCATCACGACCTCGACGGCTACGGCGCCGTGGCGATCGTCGGCAACCACGTCGACGTCGCGCGGATCGTCCACGTGCCCCGCTACTCCGATGTCGGCCCGGTGGTCGAGGAGGAGCTGAAGCGCCTGTCGAAGGCGGAAGCCTCCGAGACGCTGATCATGACCGATCTCGGGCTCGAGCCGGTGGCGGTGAAGTTCCTCAAGAGCTTCGTCGCGATGAACCGCAAGCGGGGCGAGGATGCCCGCCACCGCCTGATCGTCCTCGACCATCACGCCTCGTCGATCGACCAGCTGCGCCAGCACGGGGTCGAGCCGGTGGACGAGGCGGCCTCGCCGAAGCGCTTCGAGCTCGACGACCCGGACGTCGTCGTCCTGATCGACGAGACCTGCTGCGCCACGCGGATGGCGCACGCCAACCGCAGCCTCTACGCAACGCGCGACGGCGAGGATCTCACCGCCCTGGTCGAGGCTGTGGACGCCCTCGACCTGTGGAAGAAGGAGCGCCCGACCTTCGCCGGCGGGCTGATGCTCGACGAGGTGTTCTGGGACAACGTCGGCAACCTCGTGCCGGTCGGCCACCCCTGGCACGACCGCTTCGTCGTGGCGCTGCTCCGCGCGGTCTCGGGGCTGATCGACGAAGGCCTGGCGCCCGCCGAGATCGAGACCCGGGTCGCCGCGCTGCGCCGGCAGGTCCTCGATCGGCTCCTCGATGGGGAGGCCGACGACGACCGCAACCTGACCACGCGGATGCGGATCGCCCGCGTGCTCGCGCGCTCGGACGTGCTGTTCCGCCCGCTCTCGGACGGGACCCTGCTCTCGTTCGGCCTCGATTCGGGCACCTTCCAGCGCGTCTCGGACCTGATCATGGATCGCGGCGGCGCCAAGCGGGTGTGCAACGTCCAGCGCACGGGCTCCCTGTCGTTCCGTTCGAACGACGAGACCGCCCTGGATGCCGCGCGCAAGTTCCGCGGCGGCGGCCACAAGGACGCCGCCGGCGGCAAGCTGCCCGCCGGCTCGGCCTTCTCGCTCGCCGACGCGATCGCCCAGGTCGAGCCGATTCTCAATCCGCCGCCGCCGGATCGCTCGGGCAGCCCCTTCGCCGCGCTGAAGGATTGGAAAGGGTAGTCCGTCTCGAAAAGCCGCAGGATGATCGCATAGATTGTACAATCGCTCCGTGCTGGCTAAGATATTGCCCGACCGAGATACTGCGTCAGATCTGTGCCTACGCCTGACCGAATTCGTGCTGGGATTTGACCAGCGTCGTCAACCGGAGTCGAAAAGCCCATGTCCGTTTGGCAAGGCTCGCAGCGGCGAGCGCCGAGGAAGCCCGCAATCGTCCCGGAGGCGTCCGCGGACTCGCAGCGCCTCGACAACCAGCTTTGCTTCGCCGTCTACGCCGCGGCGCATGCCTTCGGCCGCGCCTATCGCACGCTGCTGGGCCAGCACGACCTCACCTACCCGCAATATCTCGTGCTTCTCGTCCTGTGGGAGGAGGAAGGGTTGTCGGTGAAGGAGATCGGGACGCGGCTGTTCCTCGATTCCGGGACGCTCACGCCGTTGCTGAAGCGGCTCGAGGCGTCGGGCCGGGTCCGGCGCGCCCGCGACCGTGCGGACGAGCGCCAGGTCAGCATCTTCCTGACCGATTCCGGCCGGGCCCTGCGCAAGCCGCTGGCCTGCATTCCCGATCAGGCCGGCGGCATGACCGGCCTCGACGTCGAGGGGCGCCGCGCCCTGCTCGACCATCTCGTCACCCTCCGCACCGGCCTGCACGACGGCACCGACGCCTGATCGGGCCGGCAATGTCGACTCCTGCGAAACTCGGCGACCGCAAAGAAAAAAAGCCGTCCCCGCGCGAGCGGGAACGGCCCTCGGCCTGACCTGAATGGCCGGGTCGTCGATCGCTCAGGTCTTGGACTTGAGGTAGGCGATGATGTCCTCGACCTTCTTCTCGTCCTTGATGCCCGGGAAGACCATCTTGGTGCCGGGGACCTTCTTCTTCGGGTCGACCAGCCACTCCTTGAGATTCGCCTCGTCCCAGGTGATGCCGGAGTTCTTCAGCGCCGCGGAGAAGGCGTAGCCGTCGCGGCCCTCGCCGGCCTTCTCGCCGACGATGCCCTTGAGGTTCGGGCCGACGCCGTTCTTCTCAAAGTTGTGGCAGGACTTGCAGGGTGCGAACGCCTTCTCGCCGGCGGCCGCATCGCCTTCCGCCTGGGCGGCGATCGGCAAGAGCAGGGCAAGGGCGGCGCCGAGGATGACATGACGCATCGGGATTTCCTCCATTATGACGGCTATGGCCGTCAGGCTTATGGCAGAGCTTGGTCGATTGGAACAGGTCGAAGGTGCAAACGCCGTTCACGCCGATGTGCCGGTGCGACCAAACGTTGCAGTAGCCTCTCAGTCGCCTTCGAGCCGCCCCTTCGCCCGACGGTGCGGACCCGCCGGGAGTGCGATAGACTGATCTCCAAACGGTCCCGCACCGCCGCGGAACCCGTCTAGGCCCACGCTCCTGAGCGGCGGCTGAAGGGCCTGAGGCGGTGACGATCGGATCGACGAAATCCGGAGGTTTCGCCATGTCCATCCGCTTCCCCGAGCCCGATGCCGGCGTCGTCGCCCGCCGCGACGCGATCGTCGCCGGCCTGCGGCCGCTGGTCGGCCCCGAGGCCCTGGTGACCACGGAGGACGAGCGCCGCGCCTTCGAGACCGACGGGCTCACCGCCTACCGCAAGATGCCGCTGGCGGTGGTCCTGCCCTCCACCACCGCCGAGGTCTCCGCGGTGATGGCCTATTGCCACGCCCACGGCGTCCGCGTGGTGCCGCGCGGCGCCGGCACGTCGCTGGCCGGCGGCGCCATCGCGCAGGAGGATGCGATCATCCTCGGCGTGGGGAAGATGACCCAGGTGCTCGCCCTCGATTTCGAGAACCGCATCGCCCGCGTCCAGAGCGGGATCACCAACCTGGCGATCTCGGGCGCGGTTGGCCACGAGGGCTTCTTCTACGCGCCCGACCCGTCGAGCCAGCTCGCCTGCACCATCGCCGGCAACATCGCGATGAATTCCGGCGGGGCGCACTGCCTTAAGTACGGCGTCACCACCAACAACTTGATGGGCGTGACGCTGGTGATGAACGACGGCACCGTGGTCGAGATCGGCGGCGACCATCTCGATGCCGGCGGCTACGACCTGCTCGGGCTGATCTGCGGCTCGGAGGGGCAGCTCGGCATCGTCACCGAGGCGACCGTCCGGATCCTGCGCGCGGCCGAGGGCGCGCGCCCGGCGCTCGTCGGCTTCTCGTCGGTCGAGGATGCCGGCGCCTGCACCGCGGCGATCATCGCCGCCGGCATCATCCCGGTTGCGATCGAGTACATGGACCGCGAGGCGATCCTGATCACCGAGGATTTCGCGCAGGCCGGCTACCCGCGCGACGCCGAGGCGATGCTGATCATCGAGGTCGAGGGCTCGGACACCGAGTGCGAGGCGATGCTCGCCCGCATCGCGGCGATCGCGCAGGATTTCCGCCCGACGAGCATCCGGGTCTCGAAGTCGGAGGCCGAATCCGCCGCGATCTGGAAGGGCCGCAAGTCGGCCTTCGGCGCCACGGGGCGCATCTCCGACTACATCTGCATGGACGGCACGATCCCGACCGGGCAGCTCTCCGTGGTGCTGGAGCGCATCGGCGCGATCTGCAAGGCGCAGGGGCTTCGCGTCGCCAACGTGTTCCATGCCGGCGACGGCAACCTGCACCCGCTGATCCTGTTCGACATCAACAAGCCCGGCGAGCTGCAGAAGGCCGAGACCGCGGGCGACGAGATCCTCAAGCTCTGCGTCGAGGTCGGCGGATGCCTGACCGGCGAGCACGGCGTCGGCATCGAGAAACGCGAGCTGATGCGCTTTCAGTACACGCAGGCCGACTTGGAGCAGCAGATGCGGGTGCGCAACGTCTTCGACCCGCACTGGCTGATGAACCCGGCGAAGGTCTTCCCGCTCGAAGGGCGGGTCGCCACCTGAGAGCAGGACCCGCCGGAGCCGCGTTGACACCCATCGGACTTGCCGACATCCCTCCTGCGATGTTCCGGACCGACGTTTCGACAGCCACCGCCCGCCAGGAACGCCGCCTCGGCCGACGTCCGGATCGCGACCGGACCGTGCCGAGACCGACCCTGTGACGATCGGCATCGAGGACCCGAAGTTCCGCTTCCTCGCCGAGGGCGGCGAGACCGGCCGCGAGATCCTGATGAAGGATTGGTCCGGCTCGGTGCTCGGCCCGCTGGCAGAATGGCCGGTGGCGCTCCGCACCACGCTCGCGACGATGCTCGCCTGCCCGGTGCCGATGTTCCTGGCCTGGGGGCCGGACCTCGTCAGCTTCTTCAACGACGCCTATCGCGAGGTGCTGGGCGATCGCATCTCCCGTGCGCTCGGCGTGCGGTTTCCGGAGCTGTGGGCGGACCTGTGGCCGGAGATCGGGCCGCTCTGCGCCCGGGCGCTCGCGGGCGAAGGCGTGTCGGTGCGCGACCTGCCGCTGACGATGCACCGCCGCGGGCAGCCCGAGCGGACCTGGTGGACCTTCTCGTACTCGCCGGTCCACGACGACGACGGCGCGGTCGCAGGCATGATCTGCATCACGCGGGAGACCACGGCGCAGATCCTGGCGGAAAAGGACCGCGAGGACAGCCGCAGCCGGCTCGACCTCGCGCTCTCGGCCGGCGACGGCATCGGCACCTGGGACTGGGACGTCGCGGCCGACCGCGTCACCGCGGATGCCCGCTTCGCCCGCCTCTACGGCGTCGATCCCGACCGGGCCGCCGCCGGCGCGCCGATCGCCGAGTTCTTCGGCGGCATCCATCCCGACGACCTGCCCGCCGTGCAGGAGCGGATCGCGGCGGCGATGCGGACGGGCGGCGACTTCGCGGCCGAGTACCGGCTCGTCCAGCCGGACGGCGTGCGCTGGGTCGCGGCGCAAGGGCAGTGCGTGCTCGATGCGGACGGCCACCCCGTTCAGTTCCCGGGCGTGACCTTCGACATCACCGAGCGTCGCGACGCCGAGGACGCGGTCCGCGCGGCTGCGCGCGAGCTTCGCCTGGTGGCCGACGCGCTCCCGAGCCTGATCGCCTTCATCGATCCGACGCTGACCTACCGCTTCGCGAACGCCGCCTACGAGACGTGGTTCTCGCGCCCGCTTTCCGAGGTGATCGGCCGTACCGTGCGCGACCTCGTGGACGAGGACGGCTTCGCGCGGCGTGAGCCGGCCTTCACCGCGGCGCTCGGCGGGGAGGATGTCCGCTTCGAGATGGAGTGGCCGCATCCCGACGGGCGCGAGCGCGTCGCGGACATCCGCTACATCCCGCGGCGGGATGGCGACGGCGCCGTCGACGGCTTCTACGCCTTCGTGCAGGACATTACCGACCGGACGCGGATCGAGGCCGCGCTGACGCGGGAGGTCGAATCGCGCACCCGCGAGCGCAACCGGCTCTGGGAGACCACGACCGACTTGATGGGCACGGCCGGGCTCGACGGCTACCTCAAGGCGGTCAACCCGGCCTGGACGCGGGTGCTCGGCTGGAGCCGCGAGGAACTCCTCGGCGAGCCGTTCGCGACGATCATCGACACCGCCGACCATGCCGAGACCGCCGAGGTCGTCGCGCAGCTCGCCCGCGGCGAGACCGTCGACGGCTTCGTCGACCACGTCATCCGGAAGGACGGCGAACGCCTCACCATCTCCTGGAACGCGGTGCCGGAAGGCGACCTGTTCTACATCGTCGGCCGCGACATCACCGAGCAGCGTGCGGTCGAGGAGCTGCTGCGCCAGGCGCAGAAGATGGAGGCGGTCGGCCAGCTCACCGGCGGCATCGCCCACGACTTCAACAACCTGCTCACCGGCATCGTCGGCTCGCTCGACCTGATGCAGACCCGGATCAAGCAGGGCCGGACCGAGCAGATCGAGAAGTACGCCACCGCGGCTTTGTCCTCGGCCAACCGCGCCGCCGCGTTGACCCACCGCCTGCTGGCCTTCGCCCGCCGCCAGCCGCTGGAGCCGAAGCCCACCGACGCCAACGGCCTGATCGCCGGCATGGAAGACATGCTGCGTCGGACGCTGACGGAGCAGGTCAACCTGGAGATCGTCACCGCCGGCGGCCTGTGGCTCACGCTCTGCGACCCGCACCAGCTCGAGAACGCGCTGCTCAACCTTGCGATCAACGCCCGCGACGCGATGCCGGACGGCGGCCGCCTCGTGATCGAGACCTGCAACACCCACCTCGATCGGGCCTACGCGCGGCTGCATCCGGAGGTGGAACCGGGCCAGTACATCTGCGTCTGCGTAACCGATACCGGCACCGGCATGAGCGCGGACGTGGCCGCCAAGGCCTTCGACCCGTTCTTCACCACGAAGCCGCTGGGCCAGGGCACCGGCCTCGGCCTGTCGATGATCTACGGCTTCGCCAAGCAGTCGGAGGGGCACGCCAAGATCTACTCGGAGCTGGGATCGGGCACGACGATCAAGATCTACCTGCCGCGCTACCGCGGCGAGGCGGCGGCCGAGGGCACCGGTCCCGGGATTGCCACGGCCCTGCGCGCCGAGCGCGGCGAGACGGTGCTCGTCGTCGAGGACGACCCGGTGGTGCGCGACCTCATCGTCGAGGTGCTGGGCGAGCTCGGCTACCACGCCCTCGAGGCCGCCGACGGGCCGGCCGGCCTGCGCATCGCGGAATCGCGCGCGCGGATCGACCTGATGGTCAGCGACGTCGGCCTGCCCGGCCTCAACGGGCGCCAGCTCGCCGACCGCGCCCGGCTGGTGCGGCCCGGGCTGAAGATCCTCTTCATCACCGGCTATGCCGAGAACGCGATCTTCGGCAACGGCGGCCTCGACCCGGGCATGCAGATGATCACCAAGCCGTTCCCGGTCGAGGTGCTGGCCAGCCGCATCCGCGAGATCATCGAGGGATAGGGCACACCGCGTCCCGGGCTCGCCTATTCGGCGGCCGAGAGGTTGAGGGCGAGCGACCGGGCGGCCCGCGTGCGGCCGCCGGGGCGATGCTCGGCCCCGGCGGAAAGCCCGCGTCGGCCGTCGTTGATCGCCGCGTGGACCCCGTCCACCGCCAGGATCAGGGCGCTGACCGTGCGCGCGTCGATCGAGCGCTCGCGGGCGTAGCGCACCACGTCGGCGACGAGATCGTCCACCTCGATCGCCAGGGCGTCGAGTTCGGCCATCGTCGGCGCGGCGCGGACCTCGCGCATCACGTCGAGCAGGCGGTCGAGCACGATGTCGACCCGCTCGCGCCGCTTGCGGGCGAGGCGCTGGCCGAGCCAGGCGACGGCGGAGCCGATCGTGCCGCCGAAGAAGGCGAGCAGGTAGATGTAGTCCTCGTAGCGGTCGAGGAACGTCTGCTGCTCGCGCTCGAAGTAGTCCACCGCACCGGGGTGGTTGGGCAGGCGCGCCGAGGTGGCGGCGACCGTGGTGTCGAAGTCGGGCGCCTTCATCAGCCTGACGATCGGCGCGGCCGCCGCGAGGCGCGAGCGCCACTCGAACAGGTGCTGCGTCGCGGAGGCGACGGCGACCCGGCTCACGGTGCCCCGCGCCATCAGGCGATACGAGGCGCCGACGGTCTTGACCTCCTCGGCCGGACGCTTCGGGCGCCCGCCGAAGGTTCCGGCCGGGATCGTGACGGATTGCAGCTCGGGATAGCGCTGGAGGATCGCGTCGCCGTCCGGCACCGAGACGAGGCCGACCTTCTTGTCGGGAAGGCCGATCTCGACGGCGTGGACCATGGCGCCCGCGGCCTTCGAGGTCGGGCTGGCGATGATCGCCACCGCCTCGACCCGCTTCTCGGCGATCGCGGCGGTGACCTCGGACGGCTTGAGCGGAACCAGCACGACCTGCCCCGGCGGGGCTTCCTCGCCGTCCGGGATGTCGGCGGCGGCGGGGACGAAGTCGTAGAAGGTCAGTAGGTTAGTAATGAACGGGATGTCGGCGCTGTGGCGCACGACGATGCCGAGGCGCCGGCGTGCAAGGTCGGGAAAATCATCGATCTCGCCGGCCTCCGAGGCGGCGACGATCAGGGCCTCGTCGTGCAGGATGGCGAGCGTCAGGCCGTTCTCGGGCAGCAGCACGTCCGGCCGCACCACCGCGAGGTCGGCCTTGTTGGCCTGGAGCGCGGCCGCGCTGTCGCGCACGTCGGCGTAGCGCACCACCTTCAGGCGTACGTCCTCGCGGGCGCGGGACAGGGCGTTGGCGTAGGCCTCCATCAGCGCGGCCTCGGGGCCGTCCTGCGGCCCGACCGCTACGGTCAGCGTGGTCGGACGGGACAGGTAGACCACCGCCGCCGCGGTGGCGGCGAGCCCGAGAGCGAGCAGCACGAGGAGCCACTCGCGTCTCAACAGGATGGCCGATGCTGCGGGGAGGAGACCATGACCGATCCTGCCGCGTTGCCTGGGTTCCATGGCTGATCCATGAAACCGAAACCTGTCCGGATCGTGAAGAACCCGTGAAACGCGCAACCGTTGCAGACTCCGGTGCGGCCCGCACTGCAAGGCCCGCGCCGCCCGTCACGGCCGCCTATCTCGAGCGGGCGGCGTTGCACTACCTCGAGCGCTACAGCGCCTCGGTGGAGATGCTGCGCCGGACGCTGCGGCGGCGGGTCGAGAAGCGCGCCCGGGCCCGCGGCGAGGAGGCGAGCGCCTTCTTCGAGATGATCGAGGCGACCGTGGCGCGGGCGGTCTCCGCCGGGCTGGTCGACGACGCGCGCTTCGCGACCGCGCGGCTCGCGACGTTGCGCCGGCGCGGCACCTCTTCCCGCGGCGCCTCGGCCAAGCTGTCGGCCAAGGGCCTGTCGCGCGATGCGGTCGAGACCGCGATGGAGGCCGAGCGCGAGGCCGTGCCCGAGGCGGATTCGGCGGCGATCGAGGAGAAGGCCGCCTTCGCCTACGCCAAGCGGCGGCGGCTCGGGCCGTTCCGCCGCCCGGACATCCGCGCTCTCCACCGCGACCGGGATCTGGCGGCGCTGGCGCGGGCCGGCTTCGGCTACGATCTCGCGCGCCGCACCGTCGACGCCGAGGAGGTGCCCGACGGGGCCTGAGCCTGGAACTCGCCGGAGCCTGCGCCACTTGGCCGGTCATCGACGGTGACGTCGCGCACGGTCGTGCGCGCCACCGCGAACCCTGGAGAGCTTCGATGATCAACCGCAAGGCGCACGCTGTCTGGCAGGGCAATGGCAAGGACGGCAAGGGCACGATCACGACCCAGTCCGGCGTGCTCTCGCAGCAGCCCTACGGCTTCAACACGCGCTTCGAGGACAAGCCCGGAACCAATCCGGAAGAGCTGATCGCGGCGGCGCATTCCGGCTGCTTCACCATGGCGCTGGCGTTCCAGCTGCAGGAAGCCGGGCTGGCCGCGACCGAGATGACCACCGAGGCGGTCGTGACGCTCGAGAAGGACGGTGCCGGCTTCAAGGTGACGAAGTCCGCGCTGACGTTGACCGCGGCGATCCCGGGCATCGACCAGGCCAAGTTCGACGCGCTGGCGCATGCCGCCGAGATCGGCTGCCCGATCTCGAAGGTTCTGGACTGCGAGATCACCCTGAAGGCCACCCTCAAGCAGGGCTGATCGGTCTTCGGAGCCGCGCCCCGCGAAAGGCAGGCGGGGTGCGGCATCGCCGCCCGGGGGCAACGCCGGCCGACGCCTTGTATTCACGCTCCCCGGGTTCATTGTTTGTTCGATGGATGAAACGCTCGCCAAGAAACTGCGCATCCTCGCCGATGCCGCCAAGTACGACGCCTCGTGCTCGTCGTCCGGCGCGCCGAAGCGCAAGGCCGGCAAGGACGAGCTCGGCTCGACCACCGGATCGGGGATCTGCCACGCCTACACTCCGGACGGGCGTTGCATCTCGCTGCTGAAGATCCTGCTGACGAACTACTGCCTGTTCGATTGCGCCTACTGCATCAATCGCCGCTCCTCGAACGTCGAGCGGGCACGCTTCTCGGTACAGGATGTCGTGACGCTGACGGTGGAGTTCTACAAGCGCAACTACATCGAAGGGTTGTTCCTCTCCTCCGGCATCATCAAGTCGCCCGACTACACGATGGAGCTGCTGACGCGGGTGGCGAAGTCGCTGCGGCGCGACCACGGGTTCCGCGGCTACATCCACCTCAAGTCGATTCCCGAGGCGAGCCCATGGCTGATCGAGGAAGCCGGCCTCTACGCCGACCGCCTCTCGATCAACGTCGAGCTGCCGACCGAGGCGAGCCTGCAGAAGCTCGCCCCCGAGAAGGACGGCGCGACGATCCTCGGGGCGATGGCGCAGGTGGCCGAGCGCATCGTCGAGGCCAAGGCCGAGCGGCGGCGCTTCTCGCCGGCTGGGCAGTCGACGCAGGTGATCGTCGGGGCCGACGCGACCACCGACGAGGCGCTGATCCGCAAGAGCGCGCATCTCTACGGCAGCGTCGGGCTCAAGCGGGTGTACTACTCGGCCTTCAGCCCGATCCCGGAAGGCTCCGGCATCCTTCCGCTGAAGGCGCCGCCGCTCCAGCGCGAGCATCGGCTGTACCAGGCCGACTGGCTGATCCGGTACTACGACTTCTCCGCCGACGACGTCGCCGATGCGGCGGACGACGGGATGTTCTCCCTCGACATCGACCCGAAGCTCGCCTGGGCACTGAAGAACCGGCATCGTTTCCCCGTGGACGTGAACACCGGCGACCGCGAGATGCTGCTGCGCGTCCCCGGCCTCGGGGCGCGGGCGGTCGACAAGATCATCCGCGCGCGCCGCCACACGCGCCTGCGGCTCGACGACGTGGCGCGGCTGTCCTCGGCGCTGAAGCGCGCCCGCCCGTTCCTGATCGCGGCCGACTACACGCCGGGCGGGCTCACCGATCGGCTCGATCTGCGCAGCCGTCTGGTGGAGCCGGCGCAGCAGCTGAGCCTGTTCTGATGGATGCGCGCGACCTCGTCCCTCTCCCCTGTGCGGGGGAGGGTAGGCCTCGCGTCAACGAGGGTCGGGAGAGGGGAGCGCCGTATCCGGAAATGCCGCTCCCCACTCCCGACCCGCTGCGCGGGCCACCCTCCCCCGCAGAGGGGGGAGGGACAGACAGCGCGCATCGCACGATCCACCTGCGCCCCGGTGCCGATCTCGATGGCTTCCGCGCCACCCTGCGCCGGCTGGTCGCCGACGGGGTTCCGCCCGATCGCGTCACGTGGTCGGCGGGCGATGCGCCCGGCTTGTTCGGCACGTCCGCCAGCGACGAGCCCGACGCGCCGCCGGTCGCGCTGCCGAAGCCCGTGGCCGGGCTGATCCCGATGGTGGTGCCCCACCGCGATCCCGAGCGCTACGCGCTGCTCCACACCCTGGTCTGGCGCGTGCTTCGCGGCGAGCGCCACCTGCCGGAGGTGGCGAGCGACCCGCTGGTCCACCGCCTCAACGGGATGCGCAAGGCGATCGCCCGCGACCTGCACAAGATGCACGCGTTCCTGCGCTTTCGCCGTATCGAAACCGATACGGGCGAACGCTTCGTCGCGTGGTTCGAGCCGGACAACCACATCCTTGAGGCCGCGGCTCCGTTCTTCGTCGACCGGTTCCGCGCCATGGACTGGACGATCCTGACGCCGGACGGCTCGGCGCATTGGGACCGCACGGCGCTGACCTTCGGACCGCCGGGCGACAAGGCGCAGCTGCCGGAGGGCGATGGCTTCGAGGCCGGCTGGCGGGACTATTACGAGAGCACGTTCAACCCGGCCCGCACCAACCTCAAGGCGATGCGGGCGGAGATGCCGAAGAAGTACTGGCACAACATGCCGGAGACCGCCGCCATCCCCGGCCTCGTCCGCGCGGCCGCGACCCGAACCACGCAGATGATCGAAAGGGCCCCCCAGATGACGATCAAGCGCGATCCGGCCAAGGCGGTGGCGGCGATGTCCGACCAGGCGCCGAAGACCCTCGAGGCGCTGAACGCGATCATCAAGCGTTCCGAGCCGCTGGTGCCGGGCGCGACGCAGGCCGTGCTCGGCGAGGGCCGCATCGGCTCGACCATCGCCTTCGTTGGCGAGCAGCCGGGCGACCAGGAGGACCGGCAGGGCCGCCCCTTCGTCGGGCCCGCCGGCCAGCTGCTGTCGCGGGCGATGGCGGAAGCGGGTCTCGACCGCGCGGCGAGCTACCTCACGAACGCCGTCAAGCACTTCAAGTTCGAGGAGCGCGGCAAGCGTCGCATCCACCAGAAGCCGACCGCGGGCGAGGTCAGCCACTACCGCTGGTGGCTCGATCGCGAGCTGGACTTCGTCGCCCCGAAGCTCGTCGTCGCGCTCGGCGCGACCGCCGTCCTGGCGCTGACGGGCAAGCAGATCCCGATCACCCGCGCCCGCGGCCCGTTCCGGTTCGAGCGCCTCGACGACCGCTTCCAGGGCTTCATCACCGTCCACCCCTCCTACCTGCTGCGCCTGCCGGACGAGGCGAAGGAGGAGGCCTACGCGACCTTCGTCGACGACCTGCGTCGGGTCGCGGAATTGGGGCGCGCGCTGGCGGCCTAGGACGACGCGGCCGGCGCTCACCCCGCCGCCGGCTCCTCCTTGTGCGGCCGGAGTTCCGGCGATGGGTCGATCTCGGCCTCCGTCGGCGCCTCGGCGCGGCTGTCGGCGCGGCTCGCATCGACGAAGAGGCGGGCCTCGCCCTCGGTCAGGCCGAGGCTGCGCAGGGCATAGAAGGTCATGCCGAAGGCGAGCTCGCGCTCGGCCATCAGCACCAGCCCGACCTTCTCCTCCTCCATCCGGCGGCGCTCGGCGTCGCTGTGGGTGCGGATCAGGGTGTCGATCCGCGGGTTCGCCTCCCGGGCGATCTCGACCAGCCGGCGCGCATGGTGCGAATCCGGCGTCGCGATCACCAGGAGGCGGGCCTGCGCGATGTCGGCGGCGGCGAGGATGCCCGGCGCCAGCGCATCGCCGAACACCACCTCCAGGCCCGAGGCGCGCAGGTCGAGCACCCGCCGGCGGTCGCGATCGACCACGACGAAGGGCAGGTCCCAGGCGTCGAGCGCCTTGCCGATCCCGCTGCCGACCCGGCCGTAGCCGACGATGATCGCGTGGCCGCGATGGGGCTTGGCGGGCTCGGCGACGGCGATCGCATCGGCGCCGCGCCGCTCGAACCGGCGCGCGAGGTCGGGCCTGTCGGCAAGGTAGCGCTCCACCCGCGCGGCGAGCACGAAGAACAACGGGTTCAGCGTGATCGACAGCAGCGCCCCGCCGAGGATGAGGTCGCGCCCCTCCTCCGGCAGCAGCTTCAGCGACAGGCCGAGCCCGACGAGGATGAAGGAGAACTCGCCGATCTGCGCCAGGCTCGCGGCGATGGTGAGCGCGGTGCCGACCGGATGCTTGAACGCCAGCACGATCGCCACCGCGGCGATCGACTTGCCGAGCAGGATCACGCCGAGCACCGCCAGCACCGAGAGCGGCTCGCGCACGAGGATGCCGGGGTCGAACAGCATGCCGACCGAGACGAAGAACAGCACCGCGAACGCGTCCTGCAGCGGCAGGGAATCGGCCGCGGCCTGGTGGCTCAGGTCGGACTCGGCGAGCACCATGCCGGCGAAGAAGGCGCCGAGGGCGAAGGACACGCCGAACAGCTCCGCCGAGCCGAAGGCGATGCCGAGCGCGAGCGCGAGCACGGCGAGGGTGAACAGCTCGCGCGATCCCGTGCGGGCCGCCTGGTCGAGCAGCCACGGCACCATGCGGCGGCCTGCGACCAGCATCAGGGTGGTGAAGACGCCCACCTTAGCGAGCGTCAGCCCGAGGGTGAGCCAGATGCTGTCGCCGAGATAGCCGGAGAGCGCCTGCGCGAGGGTGTTGCCCGTGGCATGGTCGCCCGTACCGGCACTCCCGCCGAGCGAGGGCGCCAGCGCCGGCAGCAGCACCAAGGCGAGGACCATCGCGAGATCCTCGACGATGAGCCAGCCGACCGCGATGCGGCCCTTGTCGCTGTCGAGCAGGTTGCGCTCCTCCAGCGCCCGCAGCAGCACCACCGTGCTCGCCACCGACAGGGCGAGGCCGAACACCAAGCCGGCGCCGAGGCCCCAGCCCCAGGCGAGCGCCAGGCCGCCGCCCATCGCGGTCGCCACCGCGATCTGCACCACGGCGCCGGGCAGCGCGATCGTGCGCACCGCCATGAGGTCCTTGATCGAGAAGTGCAGGCCGACGCCGAACATCAGCAGGATGACGCCGATCTCGGCGAGCTGGCCGGCGAGCTTCTGGTCGCCGACGAAGCCCGGCGTGAACGGCCCGATGGCGATGCCGGCCACGAGGTAGCCGACCAGCGGCGGCAGCCGCAGGCGTTGCGCCAGCATGCCGAACACGAAGGCGATCACGAGGCCCAGGGCGATGATGGCGATCAGCTCGGTCGCATGCGGCACGGATCGGTGGTCTCCTGGCGTCGGCGTCGGGACGGGCGTTCCTGAACGCCCTAGCGGAATCGCGCATCGAATTCCGTACGCGATGGCACCCGGGGGTGTTCCGGCGCACAGGCACGTTCGGGTCGGCCGGATCGGGTTGGCAGGCCGGCACCGAGCCTATACCCGTGATCCTCGGATCGAAGGACGGCGAAGACGATGCGGCTGGTGGTGGTGGGCGCCGACGGGCGCATGGGGCGGATGCTGATCCGCGCGGTGGCGGAAGCCGAGGGCTGCACGCTCTCGGCCGCGATCGAGCGCGAAGGCTCGGACGCGATCGGCCACGATGCCGGGACGCTCGCCGGCCTCCACCCGCTCGGCGTGCCCGTCACCGACGACCCGCTGACGGCGTTCGCGGCCAGCGACGGCGTGCTCGATTTCACCGTCCCGGCGGCGACGGTGCAGTTCGCCGAGCTCGCGGCGCAGGCCCGCATCGTCCACGTGGTCGGCACCACCGGCCTGTCGGAGGACGACCTCGCCAAGCTCCGGGCCGCCGCCTACCACGCCCGCATCGTGCGCTCCGGCAACATGTCGCTCGGGGTCAACCTGCTCGCCGCCCTGGTGCAGCGGGTCGCCGCCGCCCTGGGGCCGGAATTCGACATCGAGATCGCCGAGATGCACCACCGCATGAAGGTGGACGCGCCCTCCGGCACCGCCCTGCTGCTCGGGGAGGCCGCCGCGGCAGGCCGCGGCGTCGACCTCGCCGACGTCCGCGTCTCGACCCGGGACGGCCATACCGGCGCGCGCCGGGCCGGCGACATCGGCTTCGCGACGCTGCGCGGCGGCAGCGTCGTCGGCGATCATTCGGTGATGTTCGCCGGCGCCGGCGAGCGCATCACCCTCTCGCACCACGCCGAAGATCGCAGCCTGTTCGCGGCCGGAGCGGTGAAGGCGGCGCTCTGGGCGCATCCGAAGCCGCCGGGCCTCTACAGCATGACAGACGTGCTCGGCCTGTAAGGCTACGCTCGACCACGGACGGGCGCGGGTGGTCGGCCCGCGCTTGGGGCCTTGGCCCGGCTCTGGTAGGAGCCGCAGCGACCTGCCCGATCGGGCGCCTCCCCAGAAAGACCGGACCCCGATGGACCGCTTGCTCGTCCTCGCTCGCCACGGCCAGAGCGAGTGGAACCTCAAGAACCTCTTCACCGGCTGGCGCAACCCGGACCTCACCGAGCGCGGCGTCGACGAGGCGCACAAGGCCGGGCGCTGGCTGAAGAGCGAGGGCTACGGCTTCGACGTGGCGTTCACCTCGAACCTCGGGCGGGCGCAGCGGACCTGCAAGCTGATGCTCGGCGAGATGGGCCTGTCCGAGATCGAGACGATCCGCTCGGAGGCGTTGAACGAGCGCGATTACGGCGACCTGTCCGGCCTCAACAAGGAAGACGCCAAGGCGCGCTGGGGGGCCGAGCAGGTGCACCAGTGGCGCCGCTCCTACGATATCCCGCCGCCCGGCGGCGAGAGCCTGAAGGACACCGCGGCCCGGGTGCTGCCCTACTATATCGAGACGATCCTGCCCCGCGTGATGGCCGGCGACCGGGTGCTCGTGGCCGCCCACGGCAACTCGCTCCGCGCCCTGGTGATGGTGCTCGACCGGCTCAACACCACGACCATCGCCGGCCTGGAGATCGCCACCGGCGTGCCGCTCGTCTACCGCCTCAAGGCCGACACCACCGTCGCCTCGAAGACGGTGCTGGAACGCGACATCGACGACGCGTGACGCGCAGCGCGTGGCGGTCGAACTCGCGCCGGGCCTGATCCACCATCCCGGCTGGCTCGATGCGGCCGCCCGGCGGCGCCTCTCCGACGAGATCGCGACCGTGCTGGCGGCCGCGCCGCCGTTCACGCCGCGGATGCCGCGCACGGGAAAACCGTTCTCGGTGCGGATGTCGAATGCCGGCCCGCTCGGCTGGGTCTCGGACGTCGCCGGATACCGCTATCAGCCGGATCATCCCGAGACCGGCGACCCCTGGCCGGCGATGCCCGCGACCGCACGCGCCGCCTGGGACGCGCTCGCCGATCATCCCCGCCCGCCCGAGGCCTGCCTGATCAACCTCTACGCACCGGGCGCCCGCATGGGCCTGCACCAGGACCGCGACGAGGAAGACCTGACGGCCCCGGTCGTGTCCCTGTCGCTGGGCGCGGCGGCGGTGTTCCGCTACGGCGGCCCGAAGCGCTCCGACCCGACCCGCTCGATCCGCCTGACGGCCGGCGACGCCCTCGTGATCGGCGGCCCCTCCCGCCTCATCCACCACGGCGTCGACCGCATCGTCGCGGGCGGCGACCTGCTGTCGGTGGCGGAAGACCCGGACCCGCCATTCCTGCCCCCGGGCGGCCGCTGCAACCTGACCCTGCGGCGGGTGACGAGGGCGCCTTGAACGCGAAGGGCCCTGGTTGATGCGGACTCATGGAGACAGGCGCCTGGTTCGAAGTTCGCTCCAAGGCCCGCAGGTCCGGCATCCGGGCAGACGCGTGAACGCGTCCGCTTGACAGGACCCGGCCGCGGGCCGACGCATCGCATCCGGTCCGGCGCCATTCCGGATTGTGGAGATCCTGGTTCGATGCGCCTGCGCCCCCGTCTGTCCGCCCTCGCGCTGCTTGCCCTGGTGCTCGGCTTCGATGCGGGGCCGGCGTCGGCCGCCGAGCCGATCTATCCCGCGGGCTCGCGCTTCGGGTTCGAGCCGCCCTCCGACATGTCGCCCTCGCGCCGCTTCTCCGGCTTCGAGCGCAAGGAGGGCGGGGCGACGCTCTCGGTGGTCGAGCTGCCGGCGACCGCCTTCGCCGACCTCGTGCAGACCTTCACCGACGCCAACCTGAAGAACCAGGGCTTCGCCGTCGAGACCCGCGAGCCGGTGAAGATCGGCGAGGCCGACGGCATGCTGTTCACCGGCTCGCAGCCGGGCGAACCGGGCAGCGCCACGCCGACGGTCCGCAAGTGGCTGCTGCTCGTCGGCGATCCGACCGTCACCGGCCTGATCATCGGGCAGGCGCTGCCCGATGCCGAGACCGAGAAGACCATGCGCAGCCTCGTCACCGGCGTGACGATCCGGCCGGCGCTGACGCTGGCGCAGCAGGTCGACGCGCTGCCCTTCCGCATCGCCGATCCGGCGGGGTTCCGCCCGCTGCGCGTGCTCGCCGGCAACTCGGTGCTGCTGACGCAGGGGCCGAAGGACCAGATGAGCAACCTCGAGCAGCCGATCCTGGTTCTGGCTCAGGCGGTGCAGCAGCCGCCGACGGCCGAGCAGCGCGACGGCTTCGCCAAGGCCGCGCTGTACTCCAACCAGACCATGAAGGATTTCGTGATCGAGCGCTCGCAGAGCTACCGCTCGAACGGAACCGATTGGCACGAGATCGTGGCGCGCGCCACCGACATGCCGACGAACACGCCGGTCGTCGTCTCCCAGACGATCCGCTTCGCGCCGGACGGCTATCTCCGCGCCCTCGGGGTGGTGCGCGAGGACCAGCGCGAGGGCACGCTCGCCAAATTTCGCGAGGTCGTGGACAGTGTTCAGGTGAAATAGCATGGGGCAGCCTGAGAATTCGCCCGTCGTCTGAGGAAACCACCCCTTGCGACCACCGGTTGTCGTCGCGACGCGCCGTCTCGTAGACGGCCATCGCGACGGGACCATTGATGACCGACCGAAACCATAGCGCAGACGGACTGGACGAGCGCCATTCCGCCGTGTGGACGCTGGCGCTCGCCGCCACCCTCGTCGGCATCGCCGCGCTACCGTATCGGCGCGGCGGAGACCGGCCCGCGCCGGCCCCGGACGGTCCCCGCGCGCCCTCGCCCTCGCATTCTGGCGGCGACGCCCGGGCGGTGGCGCAAACCGAGTCGGACCGCGGCCGGCAGGCGAGCACCCCCTTCGAGATACCCAAAAGCGGCTGGAAGGATGTCGGGCTGCGCGTGTTCCGCGACCTGAAGGAGAATCGCCTGGTCTCGGTCGCGGCCGGCGTCACCTTCTACGTGCTGCTCGCGATCTTCCCGGCCGTGGCGGCGCTGGTGTCCTGCTACGGCCTCTTCGCCGACGTCGCCACGATCAACGACCACCTCGCCAGCCTCCAGGGGGTGATGCCCTCCGGCGCGATCGACATCGTCGGCGAGCAGGTCAAGCGCATCGCGGCCAAGGGCGACACGACCCTCGGCGTCACATTCTTCACCGGCATCCTGCTCTCGGTCTGGAGCGCCAATGGCGGCATGAAGGCGGTCTTCGACGCGCTCAACATCGTCTACGAGGAGCGCGAGACGCGAAACTTCGTCTGGCTGAACCTGCGGTCCCTCGCCTTCACCGCGGGCGCGCTGCTGTTCATCATCCTGGCGCTTGGGGCGATCGTGGTGTTGCCGGTGGTGTTCAACACGGTCGGCCTGTCGGCGGACGCGTGGTACCTGGCGCTGCTGCGCTGGCCCGCCCTGTTCGTCGCCGTCCTCGGCGGCCTCGCCCTGCTCTACCGCTACGGCCCCTGCCGCGACGCGCCGCGCTGGCGCTGGGTGACGTGGGGCAGCGCGATCGCCGCCTTCGCCTGGCTCGCCGGCTCCCTCGGCTTCTCGTGGTACGTGGCGAACTTCGGCAAGTACAACGACACCTACGGCTCGCTCGGCGCCGTGATCGGGTTCATGACCTGGATCTGGATCTCGACGGTGATCGTGCTGCTCGGCGCGGAGGTGAATGCCGAGATGGAGCACCAGACCGTCCACGACACCACGGTCGGGGCGCCGCAGCCGCTCGGCACGCGGCGGGCGAAGATGGCGGATACGGTGGGGGCTGCGACCTGAGGCGCGTTCCGCGGAGGTCGGATCCGCGGTAGGGTCGGTCCATGGATCGCGACGCCGCCATCAATATCCTGCGTGCGCATGAGCCGGAGCTGCAACGCCTCGGCGTGCGGCATGCTGCGGTGTTCGGCTCGGTCGCGCGGGGTGAGAACCATGCAGGCAGCGACCTCGACGTGATGATCGAGATCGACGCGCGGGCGGTACGAGATGCCTTCAACTACGTCGGGATTTGCCGAGCCATCGGGAGCCTGTTCCCGGTCCCCGTCGACGTCGCCAATCGCGAGACGTTGAAGCCGCACATTCTCTCGCGCGCCGAGCGGGATGCCGTCCGTGCTTTCTGAGCGTAAATCGGACGCCTGCGTCGATATCGTCGCCAACGTTCAGGCTGCCCGCGACTTCATCGACGGCATGCCCTACGAGGCCTTCGCCGCCGATCTGCGGACGAATTACGCGGTGATCCGCTGCATCGAGATCGTGTCCGAGGCGAGCCGACGCCTCGGAGCGGCATTCAAAGCCCGGCATCCGCACATCCCCTGGCAGGACGTCGCAGATACGGGCAACTTCTATCGCCACGCCTATCATCGTGTCGCGCTGGACATCGTATGGAGGACCGTCCACGAGCCGCTGATGGAGATCGCTGTGGTCTGCCGCGCCGAGCTCGAGGCGCATCAGGATCCGGCTGCGTGATCCTCTGTTCTCCCGTTCGCCGAGATGTCCGCGCACCATGACCGACGAGACGCTTCCTTCCCCCGTCGGCCCCGGCGATCAGGTGATCCTGGTGGACGGCTCGTCGTTCATCTTCCGGGCCTACTTCCAGGCGATAAACCAGCCGGAAAAATTCAACTTTCGGCCCTCGGACGGGCTGCCGACCGGTGCGGTGCGGCTATTCTGCACCAAGATCGCGCAGTTCGTTCAGGAGGGCGCGGCCGGCATCTGCCCGACCCATCTCGGCATCGTCTTCGACAAGTCGGAGGGCTCGTTCCGCAAGGAGCTCTACTCCGACTATAAGGGCCACCGCCCCGACGCGCCGGACGACCTGAAGCGGCAGATGCCGCTGATGCGCGACGCGGTGCGCGCCTTCGGCCTGCATGCGATCGAGATGGAGCGCTACGAGGCCGACGACCTGATCGCCACCTATGCCCGGCAGGCCGAGGCGCGGGGCGCCGGCGTCATCATCGTGTCGTCCGACAAGGACCTGATGCAGCTCGTCGGGCCCCTGGTTCGGTTCTACGATTTCGAATCCGGCTCCAAGGGCAAGCCGGGCCACCGCCCCGAGCGCAACCTCGACGAGGCGGCGATCGTCGCGAAGTGGGAAGGCCTGCAGCCCAATCAGATCGGCGACGCGCTGGCGCTGATCGGCGACACCTCCGACAACGTGCCCGGCGTGCCCGGCATCGGTTTGAAGACCGCGGCGGCCTTGATCAAGGAATACGGCAGCCTCGAGCAGCTCCTGGAGCGGGCGGGCGAGATCAAGCAGCCCAAGCGCCGCGAGATGCTGCTCGCCGGCATCGAGCAGGCGCGGCTCTCGCGCCGGCTCGTGGCCCTGGTCGAGGACGTCGACGTGCCGGTGGCGCTCGACGACCTGCGCCTGCCCAAGCCCGACCCGGAAAAGCTCGTCGGCTTTCTCAAGGCGATGGAGTTCAACACGCTGACCCGGCGCATCGCCACGATGCTGCATGTCGACCCGGAAGCGGTGAAGCCCGATTCGCGCCTGCTCCCGGGCCATGTCCCGGGCGACGACGCTCCCTTCTCCGACGCCGCAGCCGCGGCCGGGGATGGCGTTGAGATCGACCCCTTCGCCGATCTCGGCCTGCCGGACGCGGCGCCCAAAGCCCGCGGCCCGTCCGATCCGACGCCGTCGAACCTCGTCGCGGTGCGCGCGGCGGAGGCGAGCAAGCCGTTCGACACCAGCGCCTACGAGACGATCCTCTCGCTCGAGCATCTCGATGCCTGGATCGCCGAAGCGCACGAGGTCGGCGTGATCGCAGTCGACACCGAGACCGACTCGCTCGATGCGCACCACGCCAATCTCGTCGGCGTGTCGCTCTGCGTCGCGCCGGGGCGCGCCGCCTACATCCCCCTCGCCCATGTCCGCGCGGTCGAGGCCGCGCCGAACGCCGACGACCTGTTCGGCGGCGGGGCGACGGCGTCCGATCTCGTGGAGCCGCTGCCTTCGCAGATCGACCGCGACGCCGCGCTCAGTCGGCTGAGGCCGCTGCTCGAGAGCCCGAGCGTGCTCAAGGTGGCGCAGAACCTGAAATACGATTGGCTCGTGTTCCAGCGCTACGGCATCACCGTGGCGCCGTGCGACGACACCATGCTGATCTCCTACGTGCTCGATGCCGGCAAGGGCGGGCACGGCATGGACGAACTCGCCAAGCGCCATCTCGGCCACCAGCCGATCACCTTCTCGGACGTGGCCGGCACCGGCAAGGCCAAGGTCACCTTCGACCGGGTGCCGCTCGACAGGGCCACCGCCTACGCGGCCGAGGATGCCGACGTGACGCTGCGGCTGTGGCGGATGATGAAGCCCCGCCTCGTCGCCGAGCGGCGGCTCGCCGTCTACGAGACCCTGGAACGGCCCCTGATCGCGGTGATCGCCCGGATGGAGCAGCACGGCATCCGCGTCGACCGCAACATGCTCTCGCGGCTGTCCGGCGACTTCTCGCAGATCCTGGCGCGTCTCGAGGAGGAGATCCAGGAGGATGCCGGCGAGCGCTTCCAGGTTTCCTCGCCGAAGCAGATCGGCGACATCCTGTTCGGCAAGATGGGCCTGCCCGGCGCCAAGAAGACGCCGTCCGGCCAATGGGCGACGCCAGCGACCCTGCTCGAGGAGCTGGCCCAGGCCGGGCACGACCTTCCGAAGAAGATCCTCAACTGGCGCCAGCTCGCCAAGCTGAAGTCGACCTACACCGACTCGCTGCAGGAGCACGCCGACCGCGACACCAACCGGGTCCACACCTCGTTCTCGCTCGCCGCCACCACCACCGGGCGGCTGTCCTCGTCGGACCCGAACCTGCAGAACATCCCGATCCGCACCGAGGAGGGCCGCCGCATCCGCCGCGCCTTCGTCGCCGACCCCGGCAACCGCCTGATCTCGGCCGACTACAGCCAGATCGAGCTGCGCCTGCTCGCCCACATGGCCGACATCCCGCAGCTGCGGCAGGCCTTCGCCGACGGCATCGACATCCATGCAGCGACCGCGAGCGCCATGTTCGGCGTGCCGCTCTCCGAGATGACGCCGGACCTGCGGCGGCGGGCCAAGACCATCAACTTCGGCATCATCTACGGCATCTCGGCCTTCGGGCTCGCCGACCGCCTCGGCATCGGCCGCGAGGAGGCGAGCCTGTTCATCAAGCAGTATTTCGAGCGCTTCCCGGGCATCCGCGACTACATCGACACCACCAAGCGCGCCTGCCGCGACAAGGGCTACGTCACGACCCTGTTCGGCCGCGTCTGCCACTACCCGCAGATCCGCTCCAACAACCCGTCCGAGCGCGCCAGCGTCGAGCGCCAGGCGATCAACGCTCCGATCCAGGGCACCGCCGCCGACATCATCCGCCGGGCGATGACACGGATGGAGGCGGCGCTCACCGCCGAGCGCCTGAACGTCCGCATGCTGCTGCAGGTGCACGACGAGCTGGTGTTCGAGACGAACGAGGCCGAGGTGGATCGCGCGATCCCGGTGATCAAGCGCATCATGGAAGAGGCCCCGGCTCCGGCGCTCACCCTCCACGTGCCGCTGGTGGTCGAGGCGCGGGCAGCGGAGAACTGGGAGGAGGCGCATTGAGCGGGTGCTCACCCGGTCGTCAAGTGATCGAGCTTCAGACCTCCGTCAAACCACCGCATCCTGAGGCGTCGAAGCCCAGCGGAGGCCTCCAGGTCGCACCGAGGGTTCTGGAGGCCTCCTTCGAGGCCCGCTGACGCGGGCACCTCAGGATGAGTCGAGGACGGGAATGGCGAACCGCGTGTGAATTCCCCGGATAGCTAGGCCCTGCTAAACCCGCGCCATGCCCCAAACCGTCGCCACCCTCTACCAGTTCGTCCCCCTCCCGGATGCCGCAACGCTCGCGCCGGTGATCGAGGGCTTGTGCCAAGACCTCGGCCTGACCGGCACGCTCCTGCTGGCGCACGAAGGCATCAACGGCACGGTGGCGGGCTCGGCCGAGGCGATCGCGGTGTTCCTCGCCGCCCTGAACGGACCCGACCTGTTCGGCGGACGCCTCGATCGGCTCGAATGCAAGCTGTCGACGGCCGAGGCGCCACCGTTCGCGCGGATGAAGGTGAAGCGCAAGCCGGAGATCGTGACCTTCGACGGCGGCGCCACCGACCCGGCCGACGGGGTCGGGACCTACGTCGCGCCCGAGGACTGGAACTCGCTGCTCGACCGGCCAGGGGTGGTGGCGGTCGACACCCGCAACCGGTTCGAGGTGGCGCTCGGCACGTTCGCGGGCGCGGTCGATCCGGGGCTGTCGCGCTTCGGCGAGTTTCGCGCGTTCGCGGAGACGCTCGATCCCGGTGCGGAATTGGCGCTGTTCTGCACCGGCGGCATCCGCTGCGAGAAGGCCGGCGCCTACCTCAAGGCGCGCGGGTTCGCGCACGTCCACCTGCTCCAGGGCGGCATCCTGAAATACCTCGAGACCGTGCCGGAGGCCGAGAGCCGCTGGACCGGCGACTGCTTCGTCTTCGACGGCCGCATCGCGCTGGGGCCGGCGCTGGCCGAGCGGCCCGACCATCCGCCGGAGGCCCTGCGATGAGCGAGTCCGCCCGCATCGACCATCTCGAGATGCGCCTCACCGAGCAGGACGCGACCATCGACGACCTCAACCGCACCGTCACCGAGCAGTGGCGGCTGATCGACCGGCTGCGGCGGCAGGTGGAATCGCTGATCGAGCGCGTCGAGGAGGCGGGCGCTCGCACGGCTGCCGGCGGCGCCGAGCCCCCACCGCCGCATTATTGAGGGCATCAGCGCGCCCTTCCCTCCCCCGCAGGGGGGAGAGAAGACGCGGTGAACCTGCCTTTGAGGCCTAGAAATTCGCCTGTGTGACGAACTTGGTGGCGAGGTAGCCGTCCAGCGCTTCGGAGCCGCCCTCGCTGCCATAGCCGGATTCCTTCACCCCGCCGAAGGGCGTCTCCGGCAGGGCGATGCCGTGGTGGTTGATCGAGACCATGCCGCTCTCGACCATGCTCGACACCCGCGTCGCCCGCTCCGACGAGCGGGTGTAGGCGTAGGCCGCCAAGCCGTAGGGCAGGCGGTTGGCCTCCGCGTAGGCTTCCGCGTCGTCGGAGAAGCGCTGGATCGCCGCGACGGGGCCGAACGGCTCCTCGTTCATGATCCGGGACGTCAGCGGCAGGTCGGTCAGCACCGTCGGCTCGAAGAAGTTGCCGCGATTGCCGATGCGCTTGCCGCCGGTGCGCAGCGTGGCGCCCTGCGCGTTGGCATCGGCGACCAGCGCTTCCATCGCCTCCAGGCGCCGCCCGTGGATCAGGGGCCCCATCTTCGTCTCGGGATCGAGGCCGTCGCCGACCTTCAGGTTGGAGGCGAGGTCGGTGAAGCCGTCGACGAAGCGGTCGAACACCGAATCGTGGACGAGAAAGCGGGTCGGCGCGACGCAGACCTGGCCGGCGTTGCGGAACTTGTTGGCGCCGAGAACCGCCACCGCCTTCTCGACGTCGGCATCGCCGAAGACGATCGCCGGCGCGTGGCCGCCGAGCTCCATCGTCGCCCGCTTCATGTGCTGGCCGGCCAGGGCCGCGAGCTGCTTGCCGACCACGGTCGAGCCGGTGAACGAGATCTTCCGGATCACCGGATGCGGGATCAGGTACGACGAGATCGTCGCCGGATCGCCGTAGACCAGCGCGAGGCAATCGCCTGGCACGCCAGCATCGAGGTAGGCGCGCACCAGCTCGGCGCAGCTCGCCGGCGTGTCCTCGGGTCCCTTGAGGATCACCGGGTTGCCGGTGCAGAGCGCGGCGGCGATCTTGCGGACGGCCTGGTTGATCGGGAAGTTCCACGGGGTGAAGCAGGCCACCGGCCCGACCGGCTCGCGCACTACGAACTGCAGCACCCCGTCGCCGCGGGGCGGGATCACCCGGCCGTAGGCGCGCTTGCCTTCCTCGGCGAACCAGTCGGTGACGTCTGCCGCGGCCATCGTCTCGATGCGCGCCTCGGCGAGGGGCTTGCCCTGCTCCAGCGTCATGATCCGGGCGATGGCGTCGGCGCGCTCCCGCAGCAGGTCGGCGGCCCGGCGCAGCACCTTGCCGCGATCGAAGGCCGAGACCTTGCGCCACTGCGCGAAGCCGCGCGCGGCGGCCTCGAGCGCCCGGTCGAGGTCGTCCCGGGTGGCGACGGCGCATCGCCCGATCGTCTCGCCGGTGGCGGGGTTGAGCACCGGCAGCGTCTCGCCGCCCGAGCCGGCGACCCAGGCGCCGGCGATGTGAAGCGTCACGTCCGGATACATGTCGGCCCTGCGATCCCTGCCCGGCCGGCCGCGATGGGCCGGCGATCGAGGCAATGTCGCGCTCGACGCCGCCGGGGGCAAGGCGCCGGCGAGAACGAACCGGCCGGGATGTCCGGCTCAGGCGGCGATGCTGCGCTTGACCGGCTCCGGGCCCTTCACCGTGACGGGGCCGCCGCGGCGCGCGCGCAGCGTGCCGCCCTTCGGCACGACCTGCCAGCCGTCCTTGGCGCCGTCGATCGGCTCGGAGACCACGACCAGGCCGGCCTCGGTCTGGCGATAGTACAGGCTCGGGGGTCGCGCGTCGCAGGCCCACCGATAGGCGATGAGCTCGTCGCCATCGGTCAGCAGCGCGGTGAAGCGCAGCGGCTCGGTGATGCCGGCCGCCTTCATCAGGTCGCGCACGGTGGCCAAGGTCTCGGCCATGGCGCCGATCGGGTCCTCGGCAAGGCCGTTGGAGAGGGCGAGCAGGAAAAGGGCCTCGGAGTCGGTGCTGCCGCGACGCCCGTCGTACAGGGCGTCCGGGATCAGCGCCTCGAGGCGTCGCTTGATCCGCAGGTATCCGCCGATCTGACCGTTGTGCATGAACAGGTGCCGGCCGTTCACGAAGGGGTGGCAGTTGGTCCGCGCGGTCGCCGTCCCGGTGGAGGCGCGCACGTGCGCGAAGAAGGTCCGGGCGCGGACCTGCCCGCACAGGTTGACGAGGTTCTCGTCCGACCAGGCGGGCGAGATGTCGCGATAGACGCCCGGCTCCGGTCGTTCGCCGTACCAGCCGAGGCCGAAGCCGTCGCCGTTGGTCTCGGTCTTCCCCTGCTCGGCGTGCAACGATTGATGCACGAGCGAGTGCGTCGGCGCGCAGACGAGGTCCGACAGGAAAACCGGCTCACCGCTATAGGCCAGGAAGCGGCACATGGTTGGGGCCAACCTCTTGCTGATCGCGCTGGCGCGAACCTCACCCAGTCTGCCCTCGGGCAAGCCCGGTGCCGCGCCGTCGCCGAACCGTAACATTTCGTTGTCGATGATGAACAGGTAGCTAACGCACTGCAGCATGCACGGAGTTTGTGCGCTCCTGAACGGATCCTCGCTAAACCGGTCGCAACGCAGGCATGCGCTTGAGACGAATTCGGACTCTTGTTACCCGGCTTCGGACGGCGCAGCATGGCTCATCCGGGAATCAGCGCCCCACGCATGAGGTCGCGTCGCCGGTCAGGCATCGAACCCGCATCCGCAACATCTCGTGAAGGAGGTCCCATGGACCGCGCCCCCTCCCCCTGTCCGGTCGCCCTCGTCGTCGAGGACGATGCCGCGGTCCGCAACCTCGCCGCCGCCGTGCTCGAGGAGACCGACCTCGGGGTGATCGCCTGCGACAGCGCGGAGGCCGCGATCTCGATCCTGGAGCGCGACGACGTCACCGTCGCGCTGCTCTTCGCCGACATCCGCCTGCCGGGCGCCATGGATGGGCTCGCGCTCGCCCGCACCGTCGAGCGCCGCTGGCCGGACGTGCGGGTGGTGGTGACCTCGGGCTACGATGCCGGCGGCGATGCGAGGATGCCGGCGCAGGCGGTGTTCATGCAGAAGCCGTGGCGCGCCCTCGACGTGCTGGTCCAGGCCGAGCATGCGACGGAAGCCGCCCGCGCCGCCTGAGCGCGTTCCGGTCCGATACGAGGACGGCGCACGCGGCGTCGTCCGAGATCCTTTCACGAATGAAAAAAGCCCGGACCGCAAGGGCGGCCGGGCCTTTTTCGAGGATCGCGATCGACGGGCCTCGCGGCCCGGATCGTCTTACTCGGCGGCGGGAGCCGCCGGAGCGCCGCCGGCCGGAGCGGACGGGGTCATCGACGGGAAGCCGGGACGACGGGGGGCGCCGGCGCCGAAACGGGGCTTCGGCTTCGGAGCAGCGATCAGGCCCTCGCGGATCGCGGTCTTGCGAGCCTGCTTGCGGGCGCGACGGACCGCCTCGGCCTTCTCGCGCGCCTTGCGCACGGACGGCTTCTCGTAGGCCTTGCGCTGCTTCATCTCGCGGAAGATGCCTTCGCGCTGCATCTTCTTCTTGAGGACGCGGAGCGCCTGATCGACGTTGTTATCGCGAACGAGTACCTGCAACGGAGTGGATCCTCTAGAACCGGTTTGAACGTGGCATTCGGTCGGCGCGGTCAGCGTGACGCCCGCGAGCGTTGCGGGAAACCGACAGCGCCCCGGACCCGGGGATCGCCCGGGCGGGACGCGGTTCGGACCGTCTCGATTCGGCACCAAATCTGCACCTTGGGCAGGCTCTTACACCAAGCGCCCGCGAGTTCCAACCGGATTGGCGACACGACGTCGATCGGCGTGCGGTGTGACCGCGCGGACGCAGGAGGAAGGCCGTCGTCCGCCCGCACAGGGCATGCCGGGCGCAGCAATCCGGCCCGGCTCCTGCAATGCTGTCCTAAGTCGGGTATGACATCCCAGGCCGGACTCGTCCCGGCAGGGCTGGCGAAGGGACGCTCATGACGGGTGAGAGACAGCAATGACCGACGACGCTCAGCAATTCGCCAGCGACAACTATTCCGGCATCTGCCCGGAAGCCTGGGCGGCGATGGCGGCCGCCAATGCCGGGCATGCGCCGGCCTACGGCGAGGATGCCTGGACGGCACGCGCGGCGAACGCCTTCCGCACCCTGTTCGAGAGCCACTGCGAGGTGTTCTTCGCCTTCAACGGCACGGCCGCCAACGCGCTGGCGCTGGCCGCGCTCTGCCGCTCCTACCACAGCGTGATCTGTGCCGACGCCGCCCACGTGGAGACCGACGAGTGCGGCGCGCCGGAGTTCTTCTCGAACGGCTCGAAGCTGCTCACGGTCCGCACCGAGAGCGGCAAGCTGACCCCGGACGCGATCCGGGCGCTCGCCACAAACCGCAAGGACATCCACTTCCCGAAGGTCCGCGTGGTGACGGTGACGCAGCCGACCGAGACGGGGCAGGTCTACACCCTCGCCGAGTTGCGGGCGATCTCGGCGACCTGCCGCGACCTCGGCCTGTCGCTGCACATGGACGGGGCCCGCTTCGCCAACGCCTGCGCCCATCTCGGATGCAGCGCGGCGGACATGACGTGGCGGTCGGGCGTCGACGTGCTCTGCTTCGGCGGCACCAAGAACGGCATGCATGCCGGCGAGGCGGTGGTGTTCTTCGACGCCGCACTAGCTGAGGATTTCGGCTATCGTTGCAAGCAGGCGGGGCAGCTCGCCTCGAAGATGCGCTTCCTCTCGGCCCCCTGGGTCGGGATGCTGGAGAGCGGGGCGTGGCTGAGCAACGCCGCGCACGGCAACGCCTGCGCACAGGACTTCGCGGCGGCGGTCGCGGACATGCCTGGCATCGCGCCGATGTTCCCGGTCCAGGCCAACGCCGTGTTCCTGGCGATGCCGGCGGACACGATGGAACGCCTGCGCGGCAGGGGCTGGCGCTTCTACACCTTCATCGGTGGTGGAGCCCGGTTCATGTTCGCCTGGGACGCGAAGCGTGAGCGCGTCGCCGAGCTGGTCGCAGATCTGCGCGCCGTCGCTGCGGCACCGGCATGAGCGGGCGGCGGGTTGCGTGGCCGGGTGCCGCTGTCTAACAGGGTCTCATGGTTCCGGCAGACGTTCGCCCGTCATCGATGACGCCGCCGTAGCGCGCGCGAAGCCCCGCGGTCCCCGTTTCCACGGGGCATCGTGCTTGGGCCGCCGAACCGTCTCCCGTCGAACCCCCGTCTCTCAAGAGCCCGTACGCCGCCTTCCGCGGGCGCGGGCCGGATCCTTTGCATGACCTTTCAAGCCTTGCGGGCCGAATGGGCCCCGCACGTGCCGCGCGAGCTCCTCGCCGGCACCGTCGTCGCGCTCGCGCTCATTCCGGAGGCGATCGCCTTCTCGCTCATCGCCGGCGTCGATCCGCAGGTCGGGCTCTACGCCTCGTTCTGCATCGCGGTGACCACCGCGATCGTCGGCGGACGGCCGGCGATGATCTCGGCCGCCACCGGCGCCACGGCCCTGGTGATGGCGGGGCTGGTGCGCGAGCACGGCCTGCAATACCTGCTGGCCGCCTCGATCCTCGCCGGCCTGATCCAGATCGGCGCCGGCCTGCTGCGGCTCGGCGACCTGATGCGCTTCGTCTCGCGCTCGGTGATCACCGGCTTCGTCAATGCCCTCGCGATCCTGATCTTCCTCGCTCAGATGCCCGAGCTGATCGGGCGCGGTCCGACCGTCTACGCGATGGTCGCGATCGGGCTGGCGATCATCTACGGCCTTCCGCGCCTCACCAGGGCGGTGCCCTCCCCGCTCGTCTGCATCGTCGTCCTGACGATCGCCGCGATCGCGTTGGCGCTGCCGATCCGCACGGTCGGCGACATGGGCGCGCTGCCGAGCAGCCTGCCCTCGTTCCTGCCGCCGCAGGTCCCGCTGAGCTTCGAGACCTTGCGGATCATCCTGCCCTACGCCGCCACGGTCGCCATGGTCGGCCTGCTCGAATCGCTGATGACGGCGGCGATCGTCGACGAGATGACCGATACCGGCAGCGACAAGAGCCGGGAATGCCTCGGCCAGGGCGCCGCCAACATCGTCTCGGGCCTCTTCGGCGGCATGGCCGGCTGCGCGATGATCGGGCAGACGGTGATCAACGTCACCTCCGGCGCCCGCGGTCGCCTGTCGTGCCTGTGGGCGGGCTGCTTCCTGCTGTTCCTGATCGTCGCGCTCGGCGCCTACGTCCGGCAGATCCCGATGGCGGCGCTGGTCGCGGTGATGATCTTCGTCTCGATCCAGACCTTCTCCTGGCGCTCGATCCGCGATCTCGCCCGGTACCCGGGCTCGTCCAGCGTGGTGATGCTCGCCACCGTCGCGGTGGTGGTCGCAACCCACGACCTCGCCCGCGGCGTCCTCGTCGGCGTGCTGCTGTCGGGCGTGTTCTTCGCGCGCAAGGTCGCCCGCGTCTTCCGCGTCGAGAGCCGCCGGGAGGGCGTGGTCCGCACCTACGTCGTCACCGGGCAGCTGTTCTTCGCGACGGCCGAGGCATTCCACGGCGCGTTCGATTTCCGCGACGACGCCGAGCGGATCGTGCTCGACCTTTCGGCGGCGCATTTCTGGGACATCACGGCGATCAATGCCCTCGACCGGGTGGTGCTGAAGTTCCGCCATCACGGCCGGGCGGTCGAGATCGTCGGCCTCAACCGCGCGAGCGCGACCCTGGTCGAACGTCTCGGCACCCACGACAAGCCCGGTGCGATGGCAGCACCGGGACACTGACGCGACGGCCGGCGCTCAGGCGAGCCAGTCGGGCATCCGGTCGAGCCCGATCAGCGCGTCGTAGCTCTGGCGCGGGCGCACGATCGCCGCCTGCGAACCGCTGACCAGCACCTCGGGCACGAGGCGGCGGGTGTTGTAGGTGCCGGCCTGGACCGCTCCGTAGGCGCCCGCCGTCATCACCGCGATCAGGTCGCCGGCGACGACCCGCGGCATCTCGCGCTGCAGGGCGAGATAGTCGCCGGTCTCGCAGACCGGTCCGACCACGTCCGCCGTCACGCGCGGCGCGTCGGCGGCCGGAGCCTCCACCGGGCGGAGGGCGTGATAGGCCTCGTAGAGGGTCGGTCGGATCAGGTCGTTCATCGCGGCATCCACGATGACGAAGGTGCGGCCCTCGCTTTCCTTCACGTAGACCACGCGGGTGACCAGGATGCCGGCATTGCCCGCGATCATCCGGCCGATCTCGAAGACCGGCCGCAGGCCGAGTGGGGCGAAATGCGGGCGGATCGTCGCGGCGAGCGCCGCCGGGTCCGGCGGGGCTGCGTTGTCGTCGCGATAGGGGATGCCGAGGCCGCCGCCGAAATCGATGTGGCGGATCGGATGGCCCTCGGCGATCAACCGGCCGGCCAGCCCGGCGAGCAGCCGCGCCGCATTCTCGAACGGCGCGAGATCGGTGATCTGGCTGCCGATATGCATGTCGACGCCGTGGATCGCGAGGCCCGGAAGGGTCGCCGCCAGGGCGTAGACGGCGGGCGCGCGCGTGATCGGGATGCCGAACTTGTTCTCGTACTTGCCCGTCGAGATCTTGGCGTGGCCGCCCGCGTCGATGTCGGGATTGACCCGGATCGAGACCGGCGCCTCGATCCCGAGGCTGGTCGCCACCTCGGAGAGCGCCAGCAGCTCGGGCTCGCTCTCGACGTTGAAGCAGTAGATCCCGGCCTTCAGCGCCGCCGCCATCTCGTCGCGGGTCTTGCCGACGCCGGAGAACACGATCTTCTGCGCGTCGACCCCGGCCCGAAGCGCGCGGAGCAGCTCGCCCTCGGAGACGATGTCCATGCCGGCACCCCGCCGGGCGAGCGTCGCCAGCACGGCCTGGTTGGAATTCGCCTTCATGGCGAAGCAGACCAGTGCGTCGTCACCCGAGAACGCCTCGGCGAAGACGTGGAAGTGCCGCTCCAGGGTGGCGGTGCTGTAGCAGTAGAACGGCGTCCCGACCCGCTCGGCCAGGGCCGTCAGGTCGACGTCCTCGGCGTGCAGGCGTCCATCGCGATCCTGGAAATGGTGCATCGTTCAGCCGTGTCCGGGAAGCGTCGAGATCCGCCGTTCGGCTCGAGATCCCGTCCGCGGGGAAGCCTCCCCCGGGGCGGGAGAGCAGGGTGGAAGACGAGGGCGCCGTGCGATCCGGCGCGGGAGCGGCGCGCTACAGCAGCGGATCGAGGATGAAGGGATCCTTCGGGATGCGATAGCCGCGCTTGGCCCCGCGGCCGGTCTCGACCGGCGCCTCCGTGCCGGAGGCCGGGGCGAGCGCGGAGGGCGGCAGCTCGTCGCCGTCGCGGACCGCGGACGGATCGGGCTCCGGCGTGCCGCCGCCGAGGCCGGTGCTCAGCGGAAGGGTCCGGGGTCCGGCCGTCGCTGTGGGGGTGCCTTGGGCTGCACTCCGTTGCGGCGTCGTCGCCGAGGCGCCCGGCGGCTCGAGGGCTCCGCGGCGGCCGCACCCTGCCAGCGCGAGCGCGGCGAGGCCTGTGGCGAGGGTCAACGTCAGGACGCGGGTGGGCGGCATCGCGGAGGGTCCGGCGGGCACTTCTGGGGCGGTCCTCCCGAGGGAGGATCGCACCTTAGCCGTTGCCGGAACGCGAGGCGAGCGTTCGCGCGCCACAGCCTCGCTCCGAACCGGCTCGGTCGAGCGGGCGGTTCAGCCCTTCTTGTCGCCGTTGGTCGCCTCGTAGGCGTCGATCGCCCGGCGGCAATTCTCGGACAGCGACTTCCAGTTCTTCTCGAAGCAGGCATCGAGCTTCGGGTCCTCGGGGGCGAGGTTGCCGCAATAGTTTAGGTAATCGCCGGTGCAGTACTTCTTCAGGGTCTCGTTGCCGCGCTTGGTCTCGGGCGCCGCCGAGGCCGGCGCGGAGAACGACACGGCCAGGCCGAGCGCGAGGGCGAGGGACATGAGCTTCAAGGCCATGGGGCGTCGTTCCATCTGTCGGATCGAGAGGGGGGATGGCGGTGCGATGATGCCATCGCGTGGTGGAAACAAGGCATCGCGGCGCGGTTTCGCAACCGCAACCCTAGGATTTTGGTGGCTCGACGGCCGCTCAGTGCGAGGAGGCACGCATCGCGTAGGCCGCCACCGGCGGAAGGCGCTCGCGCTGAGTCAGGGTGTCGGCCACCTCGGTGATGCGCCGGCGAAGGTCCGCATTCTCGCGCTCGACCGCCTCCCCGCGGTCGGACACGGCCTTGGCGAGCGCCGCCTCGGTGGCCGCGAGCTTTTCGCGCACGCTGCCCTCGCTCTCCGCCGCGCCGGCATCGGATGGGACGTCCTCGACCGTGCCGAGGGCGTTCCGCGCGGCGAGCAGGCTGTCCAGGAGGTCGGCATGCGCCTCTTCCAGGGCGAGCAGGGTCGCGAGGCTCGACGAGCCGTCGGCCTGCGCGGTCGAAAGCTCGTTCTCGAGACGACCGCGAAGCGCCAGCGCCTCGGCGATCTCGGCGTCGCGCACGGCGACGTCGCGCGCGAGGGCGGCCGCCTCCATGGTGCGGTTGCCGAGGGCCGCCATGTCGGCCTGGCGCTTGGCGCGCGCGTCCTCGACGGCACGCTCCATCCGCCGCTGCCGCACCGCGAACTCGGCGCGGAGAAAATCCTTCTCGGCGGCGATCTCTCCGACGGACAGCGGCAGCTGCGCCTCCGTCCGGCGCCGCGCCAGGCGGGCGGCGCGCGCGTTCACGGCGGGCAGCGCCAGCAGCGCGCACAGGATCGCCACCAGGAAGCCGAGGGCGAAGACCATCACGGTTTCGATCACGCGGGCGAACTCGATCCCTTGAGCGCCGCCGCAAGACCGGACCCTGCCCGCTCGTGCGACGATGCGACCACACGCAGAACGAGCCCGGACACCGGGGCTGAACCCGGATGCCGTGCCCGTGAGCCGAGCATGCCCGGCCGAAGCTGACGCGCAGTCTAACCGGTTTTGCGCGCGGGCGCGAAGTCGAGATTCGGTCGCGTCAGAACGGGTTCCAGGTCGGCGTGCCGGTGAACTTCAGATAGCCGACGTTGATGCCGAGGCGGGCGCCGACGCCGGTCCGGATCGGAACCACGACGATGCCGTCGTTGGTCACCGCCGTCATGCCGAAGCCGCCGACGAAGTAGGCCGAGCCGTCGACACCGCCGAAGCGGCGGTAGATCCCATTCACCGCCGGCAGGTTGTAGACCAGCATCATGGTGCGGTCGCCGTCGCCGCCGATGTCGAAGCCGAGGGTCGGGCCCTGCCAGTAGATCCGGCGCTGGCCCGCATTGCGGGTGTAGAGCGTGCCCTCGCCGTACCGGACGCCGCCGACGATGGCGCCGGAGGCTTCCTGGCCGAGGATGTAGCCGTTGGGCTCGCCCCAGCGCTTGGTCGCCTCCTGCACCGTGAGCGCCAGCCCGCGCGAGACGCTGCCGAAGAACTTGTGGCCGGAATCGACGATCTCGCGTGGCCGGAAGGTCTCCGGCGCGCCGGGATCCTCGACGCCGCGGGCGGAGGCCGGCACGCTCGCGGAAACGCCGAACGCGGCCGCCGACAAGGCGAGGAGCCCGGCCGAGCTCAGGCCGGCCAGGGCGCGGCGGCGTGTCGGCGCGTCCTGCCGCAGGGTGGCCGTGCGGGGGGAATCGGGTGTGGTCATGGTTCCTCCTCGATCCGCTGAAGGCGGCGCCGTCATGGGACGCGATCGCGCGCCTGAACTTGGATGCGCACCTGGACGATGGCTTGCGTCCGCCCCCAGGAACATGCGGCAGACCTGCCGCCGGAGCGCACGGCGGTCGATCCGGGCGCGAGCTAGGGGACAGGTGGACACGATGTGGTTAACGCGGCGTGACTGCGCCATCCTCATCCTGGCGGGCCTCGCGGAGCCGGCGATCGGACAGACGCCCGTCGCCGGCCCGCTCGCGCTCTCGGGCTTCGACCCGGTGAGCTACTTCCTGCCGAAGGGCCCGCGGGCGGGCTCGTCCGCGTTCGAGGCTTCCGGCGGCGGCAGGACCTGGCGGTTCGCCGGTGCCGCCAACCGCGCCGCCTACCTGCGCGACCCTACGGTCTACACGCCGCGGCTGGGCGGATACGACGTCGTCGGCATCCTCGACGGACGGCTGGTCGACGCCGATCCGCTGGTCTTCGCGGTGATCGAGGAGCGCCTCTACCTGTTCCGCAACGCCGAGCGACGGGACCGGGTGCTAGGGGACCCCACGCTGGCGGAGCGGGCGGAGGCGTCCTGGCCGAGCCTGCAGCCGCTCACGGACGGAGGACGGGAGTGAGCCGCGTCACCGCCGCGCCCTCCCGCGGCCGCAGGATCGGCCCGCGATCGGGAAGCGCGACCCGGGCGGCGAGCGCCGGATCGCCCATCGCCGCGAACGGGCCGTTGCGATAGGCCATCGCGTGCCGGCCGTAGATGATCGGCCGGCCGGTGGGGGTGACGACACGGCCGCCGGCGGAGGTCAGGATGTGGTCGCCGGCCGCGGTGTCCCATTCCATGGTCGGTCCGCAGCGGACGTAAAGGTCGGCCTCGCCCGAGGCGATCAGCGCGAACTTGAGGGCCGAGCCAGCCGCGCGGCGCGATGTCACGCCGAGCGCGTCGAGGCAGGCCTCGGTCTCGGAATCGCCGTGGCGCCGGCTGCCGAGCGCGGTCAGCCCGTCTGGCGGCTCGGGCCGGGTTCGGACGGCGCGAGAGTGCCCGGGGCGGCCGGCCTCGATCGGCGCCTCGTGCGCGGCGACGCCCGCGTGCCAGACGCGGCCGACGCCCGGCGCGGCCAGCGCCGCGGCGACCGGGCGGTTGCCCTCGATCAGGGCGATGCACACGGCGAATTCCGGGCTGCCGGCGAGGAAGTCGCGGGTGCCGTCCAGGGGGTCGACCAGGAAGAACCGGTCGGCGGGCGGCACGTCGTGGCAGGTCTCCTCGGCCACCACCGGGATCGCCGGGAACCGTTCCAGGAGCTTGGCCAGGATCAGCTGCTCGGCCTCGAGGTCGGCATGGCTCGAGGGCGAGCCGTCCACCTTGAGCACGTGCGGGCAGTCGTTGCCGTGGTGGCCGAGCAGGATCTCGCCGGCGGCGCAGGCGATCTCGGCCAGGTACGCGGCGATGCGCTCGCGTTCCGGCCCGGAGAGGGAGACGATGGATGATGCCGCCATTGTCATGGCACCGTCTTGCTCCACCCACCGATCCTTGTCGATGGCGGAGGCCGAAATCGGGTTCGGCCCGTCCCGACGCGTCTCAGTAGGTAGCGAACATCCGCGCGATCTCCGCGGGCTCGCGCGTCACCGTCAGGGCGAGCGCGAGCAGGATGCGGGCCTTCTGCGGCGTCAGGTTGTCGGCGCTGAGGATGCCGCGCTCCCTCAGGCGGGTGGTGAGCGGGACGACGCCGCTGCCCGCCCGGGTCGACTGCACCACGACGATCCCGGCGGCGGCCGCCTGCTCGAGGGCGTCGGCTTCGCGCGGCGGCGTCATGCCCGGCGCCAGCCCCGCCGAGACGATGCCCTGCGCTCCGGCGGCGAGGAAGGCCCGCACCGCCGTGCCGTCCGCGTCGGCATAGCCGTAGGACACGTCGACCCGCGGCAGCGCTTCGAGCGCGCGGATGTCGAAGGGCGTTCCCGGAGCGTGGCTCCGCTCCGAGCGCCGGTAGTACTGCACCGAGGCGCCGTCGACGTGGCCGAGCACCCCGAAATCCGGCGTCCGGAAGGTCTGGAGCCGGGCGACCGAGGTCTTGGTCACCTCGCGCGCCGCCTGGATCTCGTCGTTGAGGACGACGAGGACGCCGCGCCCGCGGGACTGCGCCGACGCCGCCGTGCGGATCGCCGCAACGAGGTTGAGCCCGGCATCGCTCGACAGGGCGCTCATCGGCCGCTGCGACCCGACAAGCACCACCGGGACGTCGACGGTGAGCGTCAGGCTCAGGGCGTAGGCGGTCTCCTCGAGGGTGGCGGTGCCGTGCCCGATGACGATGCCGGCGAGGTCGCGATGCTCCGCGACGAGGCGTTCGCAGGTCGTCGCCAGGTCGCGCCATTCCGCGAAGCCGATCGCCGGGCTCGGCACGGCGCGGAAGGCGACCGGCACCATCCTGGCGATCGCGCGCACCTCCGGCACGGCATCGAGGATCGCCTGCGACTCCAGGCGGTTCCCGGTCGCAGTGTAGTCGAGGATGTCGAGGGAATCGCGACCGAGCGACGAGATCGTCCCGCCGGTGCCGATGAACGCGACCTTCGGCCTTGCCGTCATCGAATGTCTCCTGCTCGCTTCGCGTCGAGACCGCGTCCTACCTGCTGAGGCCGGCGGTTGTCTCGCGGCATCGCCGGGGACGGACGATGTGCTGGGCGAGGACGCGGTGCCGGCTCGCTCGCCCCGAGGATGGCGACACCGCGCGCGCCGAGGCGGCTCAGCTGCGGAAGTCGAACACGAGGGCCGAGGCGTTGCTGCTCGTGCTGGAAGACCCGCTCGACGCGTAGCCGGTCGCGCTCGCCTGCGTCGATTGGAGTTGCTTGATGAAGCTCGCCAGCAGATCGCTCGTCGACGCGGTGCTGGTGCTGCCCGAGGCCGAGGCGTCGGGATCCGCGCTCGACGCATCGGACAGGTCGTTGCCGTCCGGCGCCGCCCCGAGGGGCGGTCCCGGGGGCGGGCCGCCCGCACCGCCGACCCCGCCATCCTTTGCCTCGCCCTTCGCGCCTCCCTTGGCGAACAGCGACGTCAACGTCGCCGCCTGGTCGCTGGTCAGCGTTCCGTTGGCGACCTGGTCGGCGATCAGGCCGTCGATCCGGCTCTTGATCTGGGACGGGTCGAGCCGCGACGCGGCGGAGGTGCTCGACGATGCCGACGCGGCACCGTTCGCGGTTTCGCCGGACTTGAGGCTGGCGTCGATCGAGTCGAGGGCGCTGGTAAGCGCGGTGGCGTCGGTCGCGGAGATGGTGCCGGCCGAGGCCTCGCTGTCGATCTCGGAGGCGACCCGGTTCTTGTGGGCGTGCGCCGGGCGCTGCGGCGCCTGGATCTGCGAGGCGGTGGTGCTGGAGATCGAACTCATGGGCGGCTTTCCCGTGAAGCTGCCGGAAACGCCCGGCCGCGGGTCCGTGTGCAAAGTGCCCACGCCGCGGTTAAGGATCTGTTCGCCTTAATGTTTCGGTATGTTTCCAGCGGCGCCGAGCGGCCGTTCCCCCCTCTTCCCGCAGCGTAAATCGTACTGTGATGCTCGCCCGAGTCAGCGGGCGGCGACCCGCAATTGCGGGAACGCGGCGGGGAGCGGAGGCACCGCGCGCAGGGCCGGTTGCGCCACGCCGTAGAGGCCGCGATGCTGCGGGTTCGGGCTCAGCCGGTCGGTGAGGCCGATCACCGTCTCGGCCGCGCCGAGAAGAAGCGCGCCTTCCGGTGCAAGCCGTTCGGCGAGCCGCCCGAGGATGTCGGCCTTGGTCGGCGTATCGAAGTAGATCAGCACGTTGCGGCAGTAGATCACGTCGAAGGAGCCGAGCGCCTCGAAGCCGTTGAGCAAATTGAGCGGCCGGTAATCGATCATCGCGCGCAGGGCCGGGGCGATCTGCCACTGCTCGCCGATCTGGGTGAAGTACTTCAGCAGCCACTGCACGGGCAGCCCGCGCTGCACCTCGAAATGGCTGTAGAGCCCGAGCTTGCCCTTCTCGATCACCTCGGTGGACAGGTCCGTCGCGACGATCTCGACCTGCCAGCCGGCAAGCTTGGCGCCAGCTTCCTGTAGCAGGATCGCGAGCGAATACGGCTCCTGGCCGGTCGAGGCCGCCGCGCACCAGATGCGCAGCCGGCGCTGGCCGGCACGGCGCGCCATCGCCTGAGGCAGCAGCACGTCGCGGAACAGATCGAACGGCGTCCGATCGCGGAAGAAGAAGGTCTCGTTGGTGGTCATCGCTTCGACGACCGCCTTCTCGATCGACGAATCGCGCGAGATCTTCAAGGTGCCGACGAGGTCGCGCAGCGTGGCGAGGCCGAAGCGGCGGCAGACGGGGGTGAGCCGGCTCTCGACGAGGTAGCGCTTCTCGGGGGTGAGCGCGAGGCCGGAGCGCTGCTTGAGATAGGCGCGCAGGAAATCAAATTCGAGCTCGGTCATGCCGCCTGTCCCGTGATCATGGCGCGCAGCGCAGGGCCGATCTCGGGAAGCGGCAGGATGGCCTGGGCCAGCCCCGCCTTGGCGATGCTGCCGGGCATGCCCCAGACGGTGCTCGTCGCCTCGTCCTGTGCAAGCACGGCGCCGCCGGCCTCGCACAGCGCGCGGGCGCCGTGGGTGCCGTCCGAGCCCATGCCGGTGAGCACGACGGAGAGGGTGGCGCCCCCGAACAAGGCGGCGGCGTCCTTGAACAGGACGTCGACGGCCGGCCGGCAGAAGTTCACCGGCGGTCCGTCGTCGAGGCGGATCACCGGCTCTCGGCCGGCGCCCCCCGTCAGGCCCATGTGGCGCCCGCCCGGCGCGACGTAGATCCGCCCGGGCTCGAGCCGTTCGTCGGCCTTGCCCTCGGCCGCGACGAGTCCGGTGCGGGTGGCGAGGTGCTCGGCGAAGACCGCGGTGAAGATCGGCGGCATGTGCTGGACGATCAGGATCGGCAGCCGGCGCAGCGTCGCCGCGCCGATCTTCTCGAGCATCTCGCCGACCGCCCGCGGGCCGCCGGTCGAGGCGCCGACGAGAAGGACACGGGGCGCCAGGCCGGTGCGGGCCTTCGGGCGCAGGGTGACCGGGGCGCTCGGGCGCGGCGCCGACGTGGCCGGCATCGGCGAGGGGGCGGCGCCGGGCGCGATCGGGGCCGGCGCCGGGCCGCGGCGGCGGGCGCGGGCGGCGCCGAACAGCCGCACCCGCTCCACGAGGTCGGCGCGGAAGGCGTCGGAGGTGGTGACGCCGCGGTTGCTCTCGGGCTTGGCGAGATAGTCGACCGCGCCGAGGGCGAGGCACTTGAGCGAGATGTCGGCGTTGCGCGTCGTTAGCGTCGACATCATCACAACCTGCACGGTCGGGCTGGCCGCGAGCATGCGCGGCAGCGCCTCGGTGCCGTCGAGCTCGGGCATGTCGATGTCGAGCAGCACCACGTCCGGATCGTGCCGCGTCATCATCTCCACGGCGATTCGGCCGTTCGAGGCAGTGCCGACGACGGTGAAGCCGGCCTCGCCGATCCAGCGCGCGACGAGCCCGCGCACCACAGCCGAGTCGTCGGCGATCAGCACCTTGATCGGCACGGACGCGGTCGCCCACGGCTTGGGCGCGAGGCTCGGGTTGGCGGCCAGCATGGGTTAGGCATCCCAATGACGATGGGGGAGTGGGGGTCGTTCGACGTCGCGGTCCAGCCAGCTCGACCGAGCCGACGCGGGCAGCCGGATCGGGCCTGCGTCAGGCCGCGGCCTGGATTACGCCGACCTGCTCGAGCTTGGCCGTCAGGATGTCGCGGTCGAACGGCTTCATGATGTACTCGTCCGCGCCCGCCCGGAGGGCCCGGGCGATGGCGCCGACGTCATTCTCGGTCGTGCAGAACAGGATCTTCGGGCCGTTGCCGTCGGGCCGCTGGCGCAGGGCCTGGAGGAAGGCGTAGCCGTCCATGTTCGGCATGTTCCAGTCGAGCAGGATGACCTGGGGCATCGCCTCGGCGCAGCGCAGCAGGGCGTCGCTGCCGTCCTCGGCTTCCGAGACGTCGAAGCCGAGCGTCTCGATGATCCGCCGCGCCACCTTCCGGATCACGGCGGAATCGTCGACCACGAGGCAGGTGCGGGTTTCGGCTGAAGCGATGGTCACGGCGTCTTGCCCTCTCGGCTCTTTGCTGTCGGCGACGTCACGCTGCGGTCGCGCCGGCGCGTTCGGACGCGAAGACCAGCAGCGCGTTGACGTCGAGGATGACGAGCAGCCGGCCGTCGAGGCGATGGACGCCGAGGGCGAGGTCGCGCCAGCGGGCATCCAGGTTGATCGGCACCGGCTCGTGCGTCTCGACGCCGAGCTTCAGCACCTCGCCGACGCCGTCGACCACGAGGGCGAAGGTCTCGCCGCCCTGCTCAAGGCCGATCGCCATGCGCGCCGCACCTTCGGCCGCCGGAAGGCCGAGCCGGCGGCGCAGGCAGATCGCGGTGACGACGCGTCCGCGCAGGTTCAGCAGGCCGACGATCTCGGGCGGGCTCAACGGCACCGGCGTGACGCCGGCCGGGATGAACACGTCGTGCACCCGGTCGATGGCGAGCCCGAACATCGTGTCGCCGACGAAGACGGTCACGAAGTCCTGGGTCGTTCCCGCCTCCGTGGCGTTGCTGTTGGCAGCCTGCATGGTGGTGTCTCCCCGGCGTCGCGGCGCCGTCAAACCAGGATGGTCGGTTCGCGCCGGGATCGGCGCGGCACCGTCGGGACGGGCCGGTCTCAGGCGGCGTGGGCGCGGAGCGCCGCGTTCGTCGCTGCATCGAGCTCGGCGAGCGCCGCGACGAGGCCGCTGCGGTCGAACTTCGCCACGAGGTCGCTGATCGCGAGGGTGCGGGCCCGCTCGACCGCATCGGCCCCGATGGTGCCGGTGAGGCCGATCACGGGCAGGCCGGCGACCCGCGGGTCGCCCGCCCGCATCGCGCCGACGAGATCGAAGCCGCTGCGGCCCGGCATCTCCAGGTCGGTCACCACGACGCTGATCCGCGCATCCGCCTGGAGGATGGCGAGCGCCTCCTCGGCACCGGGCGCCGTGACGACGCGGTAGCCGGCGGCTTTCAGCACCGGGCTCAGCATGTCGCGGAAGAAGGCCGAATCGTCCACGAGCAGCAGCGTGGCGGTCTTCGCCGAGGCCGCCTTCGCGCCGCGCGCCCAGTCGTCGTAGGCCAGCGGCAGGAAGTGGGCGATGTTGATGATGTCGGTGGCGCGGCCGCGCAGCACCGCCGACCCGATCAGGTCCGAACGCTCGGCCGCGATCTCGATGTCGAGGCGCTCCTCGACGATGTCGACGATCTCGTCGACCACGAGACCCATCGCCCGGTCGCCGTCGGAGAACACCACCAGCGCCTGCGTCCCCTCGGTGCGGATCGCGATGGCCTCGTCGGCCGGGACCAGCGGCATCAGCCGGCCGCGATACTGGATCAGCGGACGCCCGCCGAGCCACTCGACCTTGCCGGCGTCGATCTCCTCCAGCCGCGTGACGAGCGACAGCGGAACCGCCTTGAAGCTGCCGGCGCCGCCCTTGAACACGAGGAGCGTGGTCTTCGGGTCGCCGAGCTCGGCCGCCTCGGCCTCGGCCTCGATCGGGCCGCCGCCCTGCGCGCCCTGGCTGACCTGCCGCGCGATGCCGTTCGGGTCGACGATCAGCACCACGGCGCCGTCGCCGAGGATGGTGTTGCCGGCGAACAGCGGGATGTGGCGCAGCTTCGAGGACATCGGCTTCACGACGATCTCCTCCGTGTGGAAGACCTCGTCGACGAGGATGCCGAAGCGCTGGCGCCCGACCTGGGCCACCACCACGAAGCCGGTCTCGGTCCCGGTGTCGTCCTGGCCGAGCAGGCCCTTGAGGGTCACGATCGGCAGCAGCCGCTCGCGCAGGCGCAGCACCGGCGCGTCGTTGATGCGCTCGATCCGCTGCGGCGCGGTGGCGTCGACCCGCACCAGCTCGAGCACCGCGAGCTGCGGCACCGCGAAGCGGCTCTCGCCGGCCCGGACGATGAGGGCGGCGACGATCGCCAGCGTAAGCGGGATCTTGATGGTGAAGGTGGTGCCGACGCCCTTCTGCGTGGCGATGTCGATCACGCCGCCGATGGTCTCGATGTTGGTCTTCACCACGTCCATGCCGACGCCGCGGCCGGACACGGAGGTGACGGCGGCCGCGGTGGAGAACCCGGCGTCGAAGATGAACTTGGCGACCTGCGCGTCGGTCATGCGCTCGACGTCGGCCTGGGTCGCGATCCCGCGCTCCACGGCCTTCTTCCGGATCGCGACGAGATCGAGGCCCTTGCCGTCGTCGGCGATCTCGATCGTGATGGTCCCGCCCTCATGGTAGGCCGAGAGGCGGATCGAGCCGCGGGCCGGCTTGCCGGCCGAGATCCGCTGCATGGTCGATTCGAGGCCGTGGTCGGCCGAGTTCCGGACCATGTGGGTCAGCGGGTCCTTGATGACCTCGAGGACCTGCCGGTCGAGCTCGGTCTCGGCGCCGAGCATCACCAGGTCGATCTGCTTGCCGAGCTCGCTCGACAGGTCGCGCACCACCCGCGGCAGCTTCTGCCAGGCGTTGCCGATCGGCTGCATGCGCGTCTTCATGACGCCTTCCTGCAGCTCGGCCGTGACGTGGGAGAGCCGCTGCAGCGGGACCTTGTAGCTCGAATCCTCGTGCTTGCGCGCGATCTCGAGGAGCTGGTTGCGGGTCAGCACCAGCTCGGACACCATCGTCATCAGGTGCTCGAGGGTGTCGACGTTCACCCGGATGGTCTGCATCTTGGCCAGGCCGCCCTCGGGGGCCTCGGCCGGCGCATCGCCCGACACCGGGGCCTTCGCGACCGGGGCCGGAGCTTCCTGCACGGGGGCCGCCGGTGCCTGTGCGATCGGAGCCGGGGCGACCGGTGCCTGAGCGATCGGCGCCGGCTCGGGCATCCAGGCGGAGGGGGCATCGTCGGGGCCGGGGGCCGCGAGGAACGCGGCTTCGAGGTCCTCGAGCGAGACCTCGCCGGGCTTGCTCTCGCGAACGACGATCTCGGGCAGCTTCGGCTCCGGAGTCTTGGGCTCCGGGAGCTTGGGCTCGGCGATCTTGGGCTCGGGAGCTGCGGCGGCCTCGGGCGTGCCGAGCGACATGCGCTCCAGCGCCTCGATCAGGTCTGCGTCGCTGCCCGCGGGCTCGGTCCCGGTGGCTTCGAGGTCGGCGAGGATGAGCTTCAGGCGATCGAGCGTCGCGAGGATCAGGCTGACGGCCGGGCTGGTCACCGCGAGACCGTCGCGGAAGCGACCCATCAGGGTCTCGGCGGCATGCGCCAGCGCTTCCAGCCGTGGCAGGCCGAGGAAGCCGCAGGTTCCCTTGATGGTGTGAACGAGGCGGAAGATATTCCGGAGGATCGTCTCGTTGTTCGGATCCTGCTCGAACCGGACGAGTTCCGTGTCGACGGTGTCGAGATGCTCGCCGCTCTCAGTCAGAAACTCGCGCAGAAGGTCGTCCATCGGCGGTACTCGGATCACGTCTGCACGCACGTTCGTGCAGACGCATCCTGGCGCGCGAGCGGTTAGGGAAGCGTTTCCTCGGACCCGTTTTTTCGTGCGATGGCGTCGTGTCGTCCTGCGTTACAGCGACTTGCCGTCGTGCCAGACGCAGTTCGAGGCGAGGATCGCAAGATTCACGTCCGATTTTTGCGGTTGCGGTAGAGTTTTACCGTCCATCGCGAGATCGATCTTGATCTCCACCTGGCCCTTCGACTCGTTGGACCGCCGGGAGAAGTAGCAGTACTGCTGGTAGGGCTGGTCGGCGCTGTCCTTGAAGTTCCAGCCGGTCACGATCTGCCCGTCGAGATAGGGCACCTGCTTGAACACGGTGAAGGTTGTGTTGACGATCGCCTTCGAAGCCGGCGCCGCGTCGGCCCCGAGCTGCGCCTTCGTCGGCGTCGGGGCGCCGGCGGCCTTCGGCAGGCCGCCTTCGAGCTTCAGCACGTTGTCGGTCAGCGTCACCTCGCCCTTGGTCTTGAGCGTGACGTCGGAGAGCGCCGCCTGCATCGCGGCGGCGATCTTCTCGGCGGCGGTGTCGAACTGGTTCATCGTGGCCCAGCCGTAGGCCGCCGCGCCGATGCCGATGCCGGCCAGCGCGGTGAAGATCCCCGCGCCGGCCGCCCGGAACAGGAAGGCGCGGGCGAAGACGATGCGGGATTCCGCCCGCAACCGGCCGTTGACCTGCTGCGCGAGCGCGATGTTCTCCGGCGACCCCTGCGCGACGTAGCTCATGCGCCCGCTCCCGCGCTGGCGGCCGGAAGGTTCGGCTGGTTCGCGGCCGCGATCCCCGGGGCGATCCCCGTGGCCGGGCGGTTGATCGGGATCACCGCGCCCGTCGCCGCCTCACGGTTCTGCCGCGGCAGCACCGGCTCGAGGTTCTGCTTCAGTGCCTCGGTGATCGATTCCAGCATGTAGGGCGTCGCCTCCGGGTTCACGGCGGCGCCGAGGTCGTCCTCGTCCATGAAGGTCTTGCGCACCGAGACAGCGCAGAGCGCCAGGATCGTCGAGGCGAAGGCGGCGCAGAGGGCCGGCAGGAACACGAAGATGCGCAGGAAGGCGTGCACCTGCTGCTCGGACACGTCGATCGGATCGACGCCGTAGACCATCGCCGTGAAGGAGTGCAGCTGCGAGCGGTTCACGGCGTTGCGGTAGGCCTGCTCGGCGTCTGCGACCTTGCGCTCGGCGGCGCCGCGGTCGAGCTGCGCACGGGCCTTGCGCGCTTCTTCCAGGTCTTTGGTCAGCACGCCGCGATCGGCCGAGGCCTTGGCGACGCTCGACGAGAGCGTGGCGGTGCGCGGGTCGGTGACGCATTTCAGGTTCTGGTAGCGCACGCCGCGGCTGTTGGTGCCGAACACCTTCTCGCAGCGCTGCGCCGGCAGCGCCGAGAGCTGCGCCGCGTTGTCGGCGGCGCGCTTCTCGATCTGGTCGAGCTCGGTCGTGTACTGTGCGACCCGGGCGTCGGCCGAGGCGATGCGGTTGTCGATGGTGCTCCGATCGGCCTGCGCGTCCTTGAGCGCGGTCTTGGTCTTGGAGGCCTCCATCAGGCGGGGATGGAACATCATCTCGCCGAGCTGCGAGACCGACTTCGTCGTCACGCCGGCGGCGAAGATGATGCCAACGACCGCGAGCGCCCGAATGAAGTACGAGCGCTGCGTCCGCGCCAGGATACCCAGCGGCACGCGGCACAGCTCGACCGCGGCGTAGACCAGCGGCGCCAGCAGCATGAAGTAGAAGGCGTGGTTGTCGCCGTCGCTGTAGACCGCCGCGAACAGCCAGGCGCCCCAGAGCGAGGCACCGATGACCATGAACTCGACGAGGTAGGCGATCGCGACGTAGCCCCACTTGATGCGATAGCCCTTCTCGACATGGCGCTCGTGCGTCCACCTGTCGGACTCGATGGCCCAAGCACGGCGCTCGCGCTGGACCTCCCGGCTCGGGGGCATCTTTCGCATGGGGCTCTCTAAGCTCGGATCGTATGCGACGCGCGGTTGAGCGTAACCGTTCGTTAATCGTTTTCGCTAAGCGGGCATTGTGCCGAATTTGGGCCGCATGGCGGCCATCCACCGGAACCGCATCCGGGGTGGCGCAAATGCCTCACTTAGAAGTCGCGAATTCGGGCGGGGCGGCCGGCCAATCGCGCCGCGGCGGCGTTTCGAGGTTGCTCGCGCGGCGCCCACCTCGCATGATCGCGGCGACCCAAAGCAGCGCCACCCGACCAAGAGGTTCGAACCGACCGCCGATGCCCGACGTCCATGCCGGCTCCTACAAGGAAGCGATCCTGTTCCTCGTCACCGCGGGCGTGGTGGTGCCGCTGTTCCATCGCCTGCGCATCAGCCCGGTGCTCGGCTTCATCGGGGCCGGCGCGCTCCTCGGGCCGTTCGGGCTCGGCCGCTTCGCCGACCAGTTCCACTGGGTTTCGCTGTTCACGATCGGCAACCGCACCGAGATCGCGCATCTCGCCGAGTTCGGCGTGATCTTCCTGATGTTCATGATCGGCGTCGAGCTGTCCTGGGAGCGGCTGCGCACGCTGCGGCGCCTGGTCTTCGGCCTCGGCTCGATCCAGGTGATCTGCTCGGCCCTGGTGATCGGGTCGATCCTGTTCGGGCTGAAGGTCCCGCTGGCGGGCGCGGTGATCGTCGGCATCGCGCTGGCGCTGTCCTCCACCGCCGTGGTGCTGCCGGTGCTGGCCGAGCAGCGGCGGCTCAACACGCCGGCCGGGCGCGCGAGCTTCGCGGTGCTGCTGTTCCAGGACCTTGCCGTGGCGCCGGTCCTGTTCGCGATCGCGGTGTCGGGCCGCAGCGACGGCGCCGACATGGGCGGCGCGCTGGCTCTGGCTCTCGCCCAGGCGGCGATCGCCTTAGTGCTGATCGTGGTCGCCGGCCGCCTCGCGCTTCGGCCGCTGTTCCACCTCGTGGCGCGCACCAAGTCGGCCGAGCTGTTCATGGCGGCCTGCCTGCTCGTCATCGTCGCGACCGCGCTGACGGCGGCCGCCTCGGGCCTGTCGATGACGCTGGGCGCCTTCGTCGCCGGGCTGCTGCTCGCCGAGACCGAGTACCGCCGGGCGATCGAGGCCACGATCGATCCGTTCAAGGGGCTCCTGCTCGGGGTGTTCTTCGTCTCCGTGGGGATGAACCTCGATCCCGCGCAGCTGCTGGCGGCGCCCGGCGCGATCCTCGGGCTCGCCTTCGCGCTGCTGTTCATCAAGGCGGCGGTCGTGGTGATGGCGGCGCCCGCGCTCAAGCTCTCCCGCGCCGTCGCCCTGGAGACCGCGATGCTGCTCGGGCCGGGCGGCGAGTTCGCCTTCGTGCTGATCGGCGGCGCGATGGCCGGCGGCCTGGTGCCGGAGCCGGTCGGGGGCGCGGCGCTGATCGTCACCACCGTGACGATGATCATGATCCCGGGCCTTGCGGCGCTCGGCCGGCGGATCGGGAAGCGCGCCTCGAAGAACCAGGCCGGGCGGGTGCGGGCCGACCCGCCGCCGGACAAGCAGCAGGACCGGGTCATCGTCGCCGGCTACGGCCGGGTCGGTCGGCAGGTCGGCGAGATGCTGGCCCGCCACAAGATCCCCTACCTCGCCCTCGACGCGGACGCCGCCCGCGTCGCCGAGCAGCGCCGGCTCGGCAAGCCGGTCTATTTCGGCGATTCCTCGAACACCGAGCTGCTGCGCCGCTGCGACATCGCCACCGCGCGGGCGCTGGTGGTAACCCTCGACAACCCGCACGCGGTCGAGGCGGTGGTGATGGCCGCCCGCGCCGAGCGGGCGGACCTGACCATCGTCGCGCGCGCCCGCGACGCCAAGCACGCGACCGCGCTCTACGAGCTCGGCGTCGACGACGCGGTGCCGGAGACGATCGAGGCCTCGCTTCAGCTGTCGGAGGCGGTGCTGGTGGATGTCGGCGTGCCGATGGGCCTCGTCATCGCCTCGATCCACGAGCGCCGCGACGAGTACCGCGCGATGCTCAAGCGCAAGGAGACCGATACGCGCCCGGTCTTCCGGGCGCGACGCACCGTCGGCAAGGCGCACGAGGCGCCGCGCGAGGCGCCCCCCAAGGACGAGCCCGCTCCGGTGGTGCGGCGCGCCTGAGCCGGGCGCGGACGCCGCGCGCCTGCGGTCAGATCAGGTTCGGCATCGCCTCGCCGTGCCAGTCGCGCGCCTCCGGCTTGGCCGCCCGGACCGCGCGGGCCGGCTCGAGCCCCTCTGCGAAGCTGCAGCGGTAGACGATCTCGTCGGGCGGTCCGAGCCCCATCGAGAGCGGCACCGTCACGGTGTCGCCGTTGAAGCGCCAGCCGCGGGCGCCCTTGTCCCAGTACAGCCAGACCGTTCCCGGATGCCCCTTCAGCGCGAACACCGCCGCCTTTCGCGAGATCGCCTGGACCGTGCGCGGCAGGTACATGCCCTTGTCGCGGTAGGCCGCGCGGGCCGCCTCGGGCTGGCGATCCATGAAGGTGTTGCGAACGACCTGAATCATCGCGCCCGGCTTCCCGAGAAACCGCTTGAATTCGGACATGTTGCGTAGGATGACTGCCATCGCAGACCTCCTGATTCCGGGCATGTTGACTCGCGCCACGCCCGACTGGACTCGATGCATCCGAGATGATCGATTCCGATGACTGTTTGCGTGACCGTGCGAGCCCGACTCGACGGGATATCAACAGGAATGAGGACTTGTACCCAGGAATCCTGGCCTGCCGGAGCCCATCGTCCCGCCGCACCGCCCTTCAGGTGATCGCGACCGGCGCTTGACCCGATGCCCGCCGCGGCGCGTTATCGAGCGATGCTGCTTCAGTTCTTCACAGCGCTGCGCGAGGCGCGCGTCCCCGTCTCCCTGCGCGAGTACCTGGTCCTGCTGGGCGCGCTCGAGCGCGACCTCGCCGAGAAGCGGGTCGAGGAGTTCTACTTTCTCGCCCGTACGGCCCTGGTGAAGGACGAGGGCCATCTCGACCGGTTCGACCGGGTGTTCGGGTCGGTCTTCAAGGGCCTGGAAACCGTCGGCGAGGCTGTGGCGCCCACCGCGATTCCGGAGGAATGGCTGCGCAAGCTCGCCGAAAAGTACCTCACCGATGCCGAGAAGGCGGAGATGAAGGCGCTCGGCTGGGACAAGCTGTTCGAGACCCTGAAGCAGCGGCTCGCCGAGCAGAAGGAGCGCCACCAGGGCGGCTCCAAGTGGATCGGCACCGGCGGCACCTCGCCCTTCGGCGCCTACGGCTACAACCCGGAGGGCATCCGCATCGGCCAGGACGGCAACCGCAACTTCCGCGCGGTGAAGGTCTGGGACAAGCGCGAGTTCAAGGATCTCGACGACACCGTCGAGCTCGGGACCCGCACGATGCGGCTGGCCCTGCGGCGGCTGCGCCGCTTCGCCCGCACCGGGGCGGCCGACGAGCTCGACCTCGACGGCACGATCCGCGAGAGCGCCCGCCAGGGCTACATCGACGTGCGCCTGCGGCCGGAGCGGCGCAACGCGGTGAAGGTGCTGCTGTTTCTCGACGTCGGGGGCTCGATGGATTGGCACGTCGAGCAGGTCGAGGAGCTGTTCTCGGCCGCGCGCTCGGAGTTCAAGCACTTCGCGCACTTCTACTTCCACAACTGCCCCACGAGGCGGTGTGGACCGAGAACCGCCGCCGCCACGACGCGGCGACGCCGCTCGTCGACGTGATCCGCACCTATCCGTCGGACTACCGGGTGGTGTTCGTCGGCGACGCCTCGATGAGCCCCTACGAGATCGCGGCGCCCGGCGGATCGGTGGAGCACTGGAACGAGGAGCCCGGCGCGGCCTGGGTGCAACGGGTGCTCGCGCACTTCCCGAAGGCGGTGTGGCTCAACCCGGTGCCGGCGCCGCAATGGGGCTACACGCAATCGATCGCGATGATGCGGCGGCTGTTCTCCGACCGCATGTTCCCGCTGACGCTGGAAGGCCTCGACGGGGCGATGCGGGCGCTGCTGCGTTGAACCCGATCGCTCAGCCCTGGCGGGCCGGCGTCGTCACCGTGAGCCCGTCGAACTCGGGCTTGATGCGGATCTGGCACGAGAGCCGGGACGTCGCCTTCACGTCGGAAGCGAAATCGAGCATGTCCTGCTCCATGTCCTCGGCCGGCCCGACCGCCTCGGCCCAATCGTCGGCCACGTAGACGTGGCAGGTGGCGCAGGCGCAGGCGCCGCCGCACTCCGCGTCGATCCCCGGCACGTTGTTGCGCAACGCCGTCTCCATGACGGTGGCGCCGACGCTGCCCTCGACGGTCCTCGCCGTTCCGGCATGATCGACGTAGGTGATCTTGGGCATCCGTAACTCCGGGCTCGTGGATCGGGCGGGCAAATGTCCGGCGAGCGCCGGGCCTGCTTGGCGGGGCATGACGCGGATTGCAAGCACGCGAACGTTGTGACGCGTCGGCGGACACCTGAGGGATGGGTTTGTCGCTGCAAGCTACGCGGCAAGCCGCGGCGTGTTCCCCTCCCCTGCAACCCGAACCGCTTATGCCGCAGATGTCGACCGCTCAGGATCAGCCGGCGATCTCCGCGAGCACGGCCGCGACCGCCGGTCCGAGGGCGGCCACCGCGTCTGCGCCGTCGCCGCCCCCGCGCAGCGCCGACTCGGCGGCGGCGGCGAGATCGCGCACGCGCCCGGCGCCGACCGAGGCGGCGGAGCCCTTCAGGTTGTGGGCGAGATCGGCACGGTCCTGCCCCGGCAGCGCCGCATCGGACAGGCGCGGCAGGATCCGCAGGCACTGCTCCGCGAACAGGCCGAGGAGCTCGGCGGCCAGATCCGCGTCTCCGAACGTCTGCGCGTCGAGATGCGCACGGTCGATGGCGTCCACGGTCGGGCTTCCTCGGATCTGCATCCCGGCTGTCCACAGGGCGCGTCGCAAAGCGGTCGCCACCGGATCATCCTTGCTGCATCATGGGTTGGCGGCCTGTCCGCCAGGTCCGCTCCGCCTTGGTAACCATTCCGTTAAGGAATTCCGAAGCGGGGTCCCCGATCGGGTATCCGGGGGGACCGGCGGGGTCTAAATTGACTTGGTAAACGGGTAGTTGTGTCTCCGCCACCGGCTCTCGCCGGCGGTCGCGAGATCGCGTAACGAGGCGTTGCATGGCCACCGAAAAGAAGCTGAAGGACCCGGCCGAGGCGGCGCTCTCTGCGATCGAGCAGGCGCTGAACCTCGAGGTCCTGACGCCCGAGGCCGAGACCCGGACCGAGCCGCGCCTGCCCGATGTCGGCGACGGCGACCCACTGCAGGAGCAGGGCGGGCGCCTGAGCCCTCCGCGCCTCGACCTCGATCCGCCGCTCGCCTCCGACGTGCCGCCGCCCGGCCGGGAGCGCGCGCATCGCGAAGGCGGCCTGCTTCCGCCCGACCGCTCGCTGGTGGCCAACGACGACCGGCGCAACATCGGAATCCTGCAGCAGACGCTGCGCGTGCGCCCGGCGCGGACTCCCTACATCCTGGCCGCGCTGGCGGCGTTCCTCTGGGTCAACGGGCTCGCGCTGCTGGCCTGGAATCAGTCCGGCGGCGACCTGAAGGGATTTCTGACCGGCCTCACCGCGCTGCAGGCCACGGTCGGCGCCGCCGCGCTGGTCGGGCCGGTGGTGCTGTTCCTGATAACGGGCATGCTGGCCGTGCGGGCCCAGGAGATGCGCCTCGTGGCGCGCGCCGTCGGAGAGGTCGCGATCCGCCTGGCCGAGCCCGAGAGCTTCTCCACCGACGCGGTGCTGACGATGTCGCAGACCGTCCGCCGCGAGGTCGCGGCGGTCGGCGACGGCGTCGAGCGGGCCCTGGCCCGGGCCGGCGAGCTTGAAACCCTTGTCCGCGGCGAGATCGCGACCCTGGAACGCGCCTATTCCGACAACGAGATCCGCATCCGCTCCCTGGTCGACGAGCTCGTGGCGCAGCGCGAGTCCATCGTCGCCAACGCCGAGCGCGTGCGTGGCGCGATCACCGGCTCGCACCAGAGCCTGACGCAGGAGCTGGAGGGCGCGGCCGAGCGCATCGTCACGGCGATGACCGGCGCCGGCGAGCGCGTCACCGGCGCGCTCGACGCGCGCGGCGACGCCATCACGACGTCGCTGGGCGAGGCCGGAGACCGCGTCGTCGGCGTGATGTCGGGACGCGGCGACGAGCTGATCGCGCGGCTCGCCGCCACCAGCGAAGGCGTGCGCGGCTCGATCGCCGAGGTCGGCGAGACGCTGACGCGGTCGTTCGAGACCCGCGCGGCCGACGTGACCCGGGTGTTCGAGAGCACCGGCGGCGCGCTGACCGAGCGGCTGGCCGAGAACGCCAGCCAGGTCGCACGCTCGCTCGCCGAGACCGGTGCCGGCGTGATCGACGCCCTCGACCGCCAGGGCGCGACGGTGCGCGAGAGCTTCGAGCGCTCGGCGGGAAGCCTGGAGACCACGTTCCTCAGCCGCGGCGATGCGCTCGCCGAGCGCTTCACCCAGACCGGCGGCGAGATCACCGCCCGCTTCGCCGAGACCGGCGACGCCCTGCGCGCGCACTTCGCGGCCACCGGCACCGCCCTGTCCGACGACATCGCCGGCCGCGGCGCCGCGCTCCGCACCGAGATCGAGACCGCCGGCGACGGCGTCGCCGCGTCGATCGAGGCGCGCGGCCGCGACGCCCAGGCCGGGCTGGCGCTCGCCGCCGCGGGGGTCATCGAGACCTTCGCGTCGCGCGCCGCCGCCGTCCGCGACGACCTCGTCGGCACCGCCGAGCGGGTCGCGGAGGCGGTCACCACCGGCGGCGGCGGCGTCGCCGACCGCATCGAGGCGATCGCCGGGCGCCTGCACGAGACCATCACCCTCCACGGCGGCGACCTGGAGACCCGCCTCGACGCGGCGGGCGAGCGCGCCGGCAGCCTCGTGGCCCAGCGCTCGCAGGAGGCCGCCTCCAGCCTGGAGGCCGCCTTCGCCAACCTCGGCGACACCTTCGCCCACGGCGCCTCGGGCGCCACCGGCTCGCTCCGCGAGACCATCGCGACCCTCTCGGCCGAGATCGCGGCGCGCACCGCCGAGGCCGTGGACAGCTTCCGCCGCTCGGCGGAGGAGACCACGGTCTCGATCGGCGCGACCGGTGCCGAGGCGGCGCAGGCGATGCGCCGCTCGGCCGCCGGCGCCACCGGCGAGCTCGAGGCCCGCACCGTCGAGGCCGTTCAGATCTTCGAGCGTCGCCTGGCCGACACCGCCGCCGACCTCGCGGCCCGCAGCGCCGAGGCCGCCGAGGCGATCGGCCTTGCGGCGACCGCCGCGCACGGCGCCACCGCGACCCAGACCGCCGAGATGACCGCCCGCGTCGACGCCGCGATGGACGCGCTGCGCGCGACCTCCGGCGAGGTGACGGGTGCCGTCGAGACGCACATGACAGGCCTGCTCGGCCGGATCCGCGCCGCCTCGGAGGAGACCGGGGGCGAGCTCGGCAGCCGTGCCGAGGCGGCGATCGAGGCCCTGCGCACCGCGATGGGCTCGCTCAACGCCGAATTCGCGACGCGCTCGAACGAGACCACAGGCGCCATCGCCCGCGCCGCCGATCAGGTCGCCGAGGAGCTGTCCGCCCGGATGCGCACGATCGAGGCGGCCTTCGGCGAGCACGGCCGCGGCGTCACCGACCTCCTCGCCAGCCATGCCGAGGAGACCCAGGCGCGGATCGCCGGGACCGGACGCGACATCGTCCTCGCGGTCGCGACGCAGGGCGCGCGCGTCGCCGACGCCCTCCACCAGAGCGGCGCCAGCTTCGGCGAGACCGCCGACGTGCGGGTCAAGGCGATCGACGAGACCATCGGCAGCCGGCTCGCCGCCCTGCAGGACATCATCGCCCGCGGCGACATCCTCGCCGACAAGATCTCCCGCGACACGAGCACGCTCGGCGAGACCATGGGTGGCAGCCTGGCCGAGATGGACCGGATCATTTCCGTGAAGGGCAAGGCGGTCGCCGAATCCATCGCCGAACGCACCCGCGACGCGCAGGACGCGGTCGAGACCCATCTCGGCGCGCTGGAAGAGCGCTCGGCGAAGCGCTCCAGCGAGATCGGCGAGACCTTCGCCAACCTCGTTACCCACATCGACGGGCATCTCGGCACCCGCGCGACGGCGCTGAACGAAGCCCTGGTCGGTCGCACCGGCGAGATGGCGCGGATCATGGCCGAGGGCAGCCGCGACCTCGTGCAGGCGCTGGACAGCCGGACCGAGGGCCTGGGCCAGGACATCGCGTCCCGCGCGGTCGCCATCAGCGACGCCCTCGCGCTCCGCAGCGAGGAGATCGCCCGCCGCCTCGACGAGGGGGCCGGACGGTTCGACACCGGCGTGCTCGGCCGCCTCGAGGCGATCGGCGCGGCGCTGGAGGAGCGCAGCCGCCTGGTCGACGAACGCTTCGGTGCCCAGGCCTTCGAGGCGATCCGCCTGATCGAGAGCCGCACCCGCGCGGTCGACGAGGAACTCGGCAGCCGGACCCGCGACCTCGTGGAGACGATCGAGAGCCGCACCAGCGGCATCGACGCGGCGATGGCCGCGCGCGTCGCCGACCTCACCCGCGCGATCGAGGAGCGGACCGGCGGCATCGACGCCGCGCTCTCCGGCCGCGTCCAGGAACTCGTCGCCCTGATCGAGGAGCGGGCGACCAGCGCCGACGCGGCGCTCGCGACCCAGACCGAGACGGTACGGCGCGCCTTCGCCGAGCGCTCGGACCTGCTCGGCCAGCTCATCGACGAGCGCACCGCCGCGATGTCGAACGAGCTCGACGAGAAGGGCCGCATGGTGTTCGGCGCCATCGGCGGCCGCATCACCGAGCTGGCCCGCCTGTTCGACCGCGGCGGCACCTCGCTCGGCGAGGTCATCGACCAGCGCGGCGAGAGCGTGCTGGCCAAGCTGCAGCAGACCATCGCCGACGCGGAGCGCATGCTGGGCGACGGCGAGGGGCGCCTCGGGCGCACCCTCTCGTCCCGCACCTCGGACATCAGCGGCTTGCTCGACGAGGGCGTGCGCACGGTCCACGACCTGCTCGACGCCCGCACCAACCAGATCCGCCTCCTGCTCGACGAGCACGCCACGACCCTGTCGTCGAGCCTCAACGGCCGCATGGGCCCGCTCCACGACGCCCTCGACAGCCGCGGCCGCGAGCTGGTCGAGACCATCGCGACCACGCTCGGCCACGCCACGAGCACCCTCGACGACCGGACCCAGGCGATGGGAACCCTGTTCGACGAGCGCCTGCATGCGCTGGCGGACCTCGTCGACGGCCGCGGGACGCAGTTCGCCAAGACCGTGGACGCCCGGGCGCAGATGCTGCGCGCCCTGTTCGAGCAGGCGCATGCCGCCCTCGATGCGGTGGTCGAAGGCCGCGGCGATCATCTCGCCACGAACGTGGACGCCCGCGTCGCGACGCTGCGCGCGGTGTTCGACGAGGCGCCGGCCGCGCTGGCGCAGCTCGTCGACGCCCGCGAGCGCCAGCTCACCGAGGCGCTGGACGAGCGCACGTCCGCCCTGCGCACCGCCTTCGCCGAAGCGCACGACGCCCTCGAAGGCCTGGTCGAGAGCCGCGGGCGGCAGCTGGCCGAGACCGTCGACACCCGGACGCAGACCCTGCGCTCCCTGTTCGACGAGAGCGGCCACGCGCTGGGCAGCGCCGTCGAGGATCGTGCCGAGCACTTCGCCCGGATGGTCGCGGCCCGCACCGACGGCCTGCGCGCCCTCTTCGACGAGGCGACCGGCACGATCGAGCACCTGCTCGAAAGCCGCACCTCGGCCCTCGGCGGCGACGTCGAGGCCCGCACCCGGGCGATCACCGAGGCTTTCGACGCCCGGATGGCCGACCTCGCCGACCTGCTGCAGGCGCGGACCGATGCCTTCGCCAAGACCGTCGAGGCGCAGGGCACGGCCCTCACCGTCAGCGTCGACGGCCACAGCGAGGCGTTCACCCAGCGCATCGACAGCCGGATGAAGACCTTCGCCACCCTGGTGGCCTCGCGCGGCGACGCGCTCGCCACGGCCTTCGACGACCGCCACGACGCCTTCGCCGGCCTCGTCGAGGAGCGGATGGCGTCCCTCGTGGCGGCGCTCGACGAGCGCGCCCGCAGCCACGCGGCTTTGGCCGACGCCCACACGGCGGCGCTCGGGGCAGCCCTCGACGAGCGCAACGCCGCGATGGCGGCGCTGCTCGACGAGCGGACCGAGGCCCTGTCCGCCGGCTTCGAACGCCGCGCCGACGCGCTCGGCACGCTGGTGGATTCCCGCGGCGAGGCCCTGGCACGCCGCCTCGCGCAGAGCGCCGAGACCATCGTCCGCGGCATCGAGGAGGGCGGCGGCGCCCTGGTCGAGCGCGTCGACGGGACCGGCCGCACGGTCGCGGACACCATGAAGGGCCATATCGACCGCCTGCGAGCGGTGATCGACGGACCGGTGCTGCAGCTCTCCGGCGCCCTGGCCGAGCGCGGCACCGCGATCGAGCGGGCGCTCGCCGAGACCGGCGAGCCCCTGATCGAGGCGCTGCGCGAGCGCACCGAGGCGCTGACCCTGCAATCGCGCGAATCGGCCGAAGCGCTGCGCGCCGCGGTCGAGAACGGTGCGGCCCGCTCCATCGCAGGCCTGTCTGAGGTCAACGACCGCCTGCGGCGCGACCTCGGCAGCGTGGTCGCCCGGATCGAGGCGGCGAACGCGGCCCTCTTGGATCTCGTCGCCGGTGCCGACGCCAATCTCGGCGCGATCGAGGGCAGCCTCGCCAACCGCGTCCAGCAGATCCAGGAGGCGCTGCAGGAGGTCGCGGCGCAGACCGGGACGGCGAGCGAGGGCGTCTCGGCCCAGGTCGAGGTCCTGCGCGGCGTCGCCGAAGGGGCCGTGCGCGAGGCCACGAGCCTGGCCGAGGCCCTCGACGGCCGCAGCCGCGCCCTGGCCGAGCAGTCCCGCACCCATGTGGCCGAGCTCGGCCGCGCCGCCGGGTCGCTCGAGGGCGTCGAGGGCCGGCTCGCCGCCAGCCTGTCGGGCCGCGAGGAAGCGATGGAGACGGCTCTGGCCGGCCTGCAGGAGCGCTCGGCTTCGTTGGACAGCCAGACCGCGGCCTTCGCCGAGTCGATCGAGCGTTCGCTGCGCGCCGCCGAGGAGCGCGCCCGCGCCGTCGGCGAAAGCCTCACGCAGTCGGCCGGCGCCGCCGGCGCCCGTGTCTCGGAGGCCTTCGACGGCCTCCGGACCGGAGCCGACGCGGAGGGCGAGAAGACCGCCGAGTCCGTCCGCGCCGCCATCGCCGCCGCCTCGGCCGAGATGCGCACCGTCTTCGCGGAGGCACAGACCCGCTTCGGTGAATCGGTCGCCGGCATGCGCGAGATGGCAGGGGCGATCCGGACCGAGCTCGACGCCACCCGCGCCGACCTCGCCCGCGGCGTGCTGGAGCTGCCGCAGGAGACCCAGGACGCCACCGGCGAGATGCGCCGCGTGGTCTCCGATCAGATCAAGGCGCTGAACGAGCTCTCGGCCCTCGTCGCCCGCTCGAACCGTGCGGTCGACGTGGTTCAGCCGCAGGCGGCCGAGCAGCGGCGGACGGCGGAGGCCGGCGGTCGTGCCGCTCCGGCTTCGCGCCCGGCCCCGGCGCAGCCGGCGCCCGCCGCGACCTCCGCCCCGGCAGCGGCGCGGACGCCTCCCGCGGCGGCTGCCGCCCGGCCGGCGGCCCCGGCCGCCCCGGCGCGGCCCGTGGCGACGGCACGGGCCGAGACCCCGGCCGCGCGTCCCGCGTCTCCGGTCCGCCCGACGGCAGGCCCGGCCTCCGGTGACAAGCGCGGCTGGCTGTCCGATCTGCTGACGCGGGCCTCGCTCGACGACGAGGACGAGGCCGGCGCCACCGAGCCCCCCGTCCCTGCCGCTGCCACGTCGAAGGCCGCGGTGGAGACCGGTCGGATCGCCCTGGAGACGATCTCGGCCGATATCGCGCGGATGATCGACCACCGCACGGCGGTCGACCTGTGGGAGCGTTATCGTCGCGGCGAGCCGAACCTGTTCGACATCAAGATCTACACGCCGCAGGGCAAGCAGACCTTCCTGGAGATGCAGCGCCGCTACCGTGCCGACGCCGAGTTCCGCCGCACCGTCGACCGCTACGTCAGCGAGTTCGAGCGCCTGCTCGGCGACGTGGCCCGCAACGACCGCGACGCGGCCCGCGCCGACGCCTACCTGACCTCCGAAACCGGCAAGGTCTACACGATGCTCGCCCATGCGAGCGGGCGGTTCGAGGGCGCCTGACGTCTGCTGGACGCGAGAAGGGCGGCTCCATCGGGGCCGCCCTTCGTTTGTCCGATCACAAGAGCCCGAGACCGACCAGCTCGCGGCGCAGGGCCTCGGGCATGGCGGCGAGGTCGGCGGCGGCGCCGATGCCGAGGTCCCCGGGCGCATCGCGCTGGGTCAGGTAGCGCCAGCCCTGGAACGGTCGGCACGGCCGCGGCGTCACCGCGACGATCGCCGGATCGAGGACGAGGCGGCAGCGGCCGATGCCGTCGTCGCCGGTGACGAGGTCGATCGCGGTGATCGCCTGGCGGCAGCTCAGCGTGCCCTTGATCACCCAGTAGATCGAGCCGTGCCCAGCGATCTCGGCCCGCCGCTTCGGGACCATCCGCGTGGTGTGGACGGGCGCCGGATCGGCACCGAGCCGCAACGCCTCGTCGCGGAATCGGGATTGACGCGCCTCCAACTCGTCGATCGAGGCGGGGCCGACGCAGAGCTTGAGCAGGTGAAGGGCCACGATGTCGTCGGTCTCTCGCAGGCGCCGGGCGATGCGCGGAGGGTGTAACGCCGGATCATTGCGGCGAACGCGCGACCCTTCGTCCTGGCTACAGGTTCCGGCCGCGCGATCGTCGCTACGCGTCGGTCATCGCCTCGATCATGCCTTCGGGATCGCTCACGAACTGCCGCAGGATCCGGAAATGCTCGGTGTCCTGAAGGGCGACGGGCTCGAGGCCGTGCCGGCTCATCCGCAGCAGCCGTGCGCCGGGATGGGCCATGATGATCGGCGATTGCGTGACGATCAGCACCTAGGTCTGGTTGCCCGCCTCCATGCGCCTCAGGAGCCTGAGGAAGTCGAATTGCCGGTTCGGCGACAGGGCCGCTTCGGGCTCGTCGAAGAGGAAGATCCCGGGCTTGGCGCAGCGTTCCTCGAAGAACCGGATGAAGCCCTCGCCATGCGAGTAGGACAGGAAATCCGCGCTGGGGCTGCCGACCTCGTCGAGGTAGCGGGCGACGGAGAAGAAGCTCTCCGCCCGGAAGAACCAGCCGCGACCGACCTTCGGCAGCCAGCTCGCCCGGAGCACCCGCGCGAGGTCGCCGCCGCTGGTCTCGGCCGCCCGGGCGTTGTCGACGGCGCGGTAGCCCGCGCCGCCACCGCTCTCGTCGAACCCGGCGAGGACCGCGATGCCCTCCAGCAGGGTGGATTTCCCGACCCCGTTCTCGCCGGCAATGATGGTCACCGGACGATCGAACGCGAGCTCGAACCCGCCCTCCCGGAACAGCGGAAGGCAGTAGGGATAGGCGTCGCGATCGTAGACCGCGTCGTCGGGCAGCCAGACCCGCTTCAGGTACGGCGGCGGCAACGACTTGTTCCGATACCTCGGCAACGCCCGGCCTCCGTCGCTTCGCCCCTCTGGCCCATAGGAGCGGCGATCTCACGGGGGCGCAAGCGGCGCGAGGCGCGATCCCGAGCTTCGGGGAACGCGTCGCCCCGCCGTGGTTCGCCGGCGCAGGCGCGGTCCCGGATCGGAGGGCGGTCTCGCGCTCGCTCGGCGGAGCCCTAGCAGAACAGCGCCAGCTTCTCCTCGACGCTGAGCGCATCGATCTCGGCGAAGCTGAGCGCACGTTCCGCGGGCGGATGCGATTCGGCGCTGATGTCGGCGGGTGCCGCGTCGGCAGCCCGGAACTCGAGGGCGTCGTCCTCGGAGGCGATCTGCGCCTCGAAATCGTCGGCCCAATCCAGCTCGGCCTCGACGTCCGACGCCTCCGCGGCCGACTCGGGCTCGGGCTCGGGCGCCGAGGGCAGGAACACGATGTCGTCGTGGAGCGGCACCGCACCGGGTTCGATCGCGCGGAGAGCCGCATGCGCGGCGGCGATCACCGCCGGTGCGTCCATGCCGAGATAGCGGTCGACGTCGCTCTGATCGAGGTCCTCGGGCCGCGATTCGCGGGCCGGGCGCGAGGTCGCGTAGCCCGGCGCCGGCGGGACCGGAGCGCCGGCATCGCCCCAGATCGCCATCATCGCGATCAGGCGTTCCTCGAGATAGCGCAAAGTCTGCACGATCCGGCTCGTGCGCTGCGCCGTGAGGTCCTGGAACGAGCAGGCGGTGTAGATCTGCGTCGCGTAGCGGTCGAGGGCGTCGCAGGCCGCCTCGTCGATGCCGTGCTCGCGCAGCGACCACGCGCTTTCCTGAACCTGCTCGGCGGCGGTGAGGATGTCGGTGGTCGCCCGCTCGGTCGCCTGGACGATCGCGTCCAGCGCCTCCGAGGCGATGCCGAGGCGGGTCTGGTCGTGATCGGGATCGGTGATCGCCGCGATCTCGGCCTTGGTCCGGCTGATCGCGCTCGCCATCTCCATGATGTCGCCGCGGAAATGGCTGACCGCGTCCGGGCCGTGCCCGTCCGTGACCGCGGATTCGAGCCGCGCGATCGCGTCGAGCAGCACGTTCGTGTCGGCGCTGCGGTTGCGGCGGGCATACTCGGCGAGGAACCAGCGCCCGCGGGCGCTCCCGCTCATGGTCGCCTCGATGGCCTCGTACTCGGTCGGCTCGAAGGCCGTCAGCGAGTGGGAACCGGACATGATACGCGTCCTCGAAGGCGATAGCCTCGCGCGGTGGGACGAGACCCGGCTCCGGCGCAACTCTGGCAAGAGCGCAATTTGACAGGATCGGTTTAACGGCGGCTTACGGTGGCCGCTCCCGTCCCGATCCACCCCGCATCGATCCGAGACCTTGGCCGCGTTCCCGACTCTCGAGCCCAGCCGTTTCCGCCTGTCGCTCCTCTACGCGGTGGTCTTCGTCGAGATCGGCATCGCGATGCCGTTCATGCCCGTCTGGCTCGCCGCGCTCGGCCTCGACGCCTCGGTGATCGGGCTGCTGCTCGCCCTGCCGATCGCCACGCGCATCGTCGCCACCGCACCGCTGATGAGCCTGATCGATCGCGGCGTCGGCGTCCGGGCGCTGCTGCTGACGGGCAGCCTCGCCCTGGCGGCGACCTACGCCCTGATGCCGGCCGGCGCCGGGATCGGCTGGCCTGCGCTGGCGCTCCTCGTGCTGCTCAACGCGGTCGCCGGCGCGCCCCTGGTTCCGAGCATCGACTACCTCACCCTCGCCGCCGTCCGCCGGCAGCCGCGGATCGACTACGCGCGGATCCGGATGTCGGGCTCGGTGGCGTTCCTCATCGCCAACCTCGCCGGCGGGGCGCTGCTCACGGCAATGGGCGAAACCCTCGCGGTGCCGCTGCTGCTCACAGGGCTGGCGCTGATCGCGAGCGTGGTGGCCTTCACCAGCCGCTCGGTCGCCGCGCCGGCGCCGGAGCACGCGGAGGGGCTTCGTCCACGGCTGCCGCTGCGCCTCAAGCTCTGCGTCGCCGCCGCCGCCGCGATCCAGGCGAGCCACGCGGCGATCTACGCCTTCGGCAGCATCCACTGGACCGCGCACGGCTTCTCGACCGCGACGGTCGGCGCGCTCTGGGGCGTCGGGGTCGTCGCCGAGATCGTGCTGTTCGCCTGCGTCGCCCGCCTGCCGGCCGCGTGGCGCACGCCGTTCCGCTATCTCGCCCTCGGCGGCGGGGCGGCGCTGGTTCGCGCCGTGGGGATGTACGCCCTCGGCGACACCTTGCCCGCGCTCGTCGGCCTCCAGGCCCTGCACGGGCTGACCTTCGGCGCGACGCAGCTCGGGGCAATGGCCGCCGTCTCCGCCTTCGCCCCGGACGGCGCCCGCGGCCGGGCGCAGGGAACGCTCAGCGCCGCGAACGCGACGGCGGCGGCCGGCGCCACGCTGCTCAGCGGCTTCGCCTACCGGGCCGGCGGGCCCCTCGTCTTCCTGGCGATGGCGCCGCTCGCGGTCGCGGGCCTCGCCCTGACTGCGGCCGCCGCGAGCCGGGCCGCGGCCCGGGTCCCTGCCACCGGGCAGCCTCCGGTTGCGGTGCGGCACGATACGGACCGTCAACCCTAATCTGAACATATCGCGCAGGCAGACCGGCGCCGATCGAGGGACACAGGCTTCGTGCAGGCCAACGACACCACGCCGACGCATCGACTCGACCGGCAGCCCGCCGGCGCGACCATCGCGCCGGGCGACGGACGCGTCGCGCTCGACGGGCGCTGGACGGCCGACCAGGGCGGCGCGGTCGAGACCGCCGCCGCGCGGATCGCCGCCGAGGCCAGGAGCCGCCCCGTGATGGTCGACCTGAGCGCCGTCGCGCGCCTCGACACCCTCGGCGCCTGGGTGCTGGAGCGGACCCGCGGCGAGATCGAGGCGGCCGGCGGGCACCTGAGCTATGCCGGCGTGCGGCCTGAGCACCGCATCCTGCTCGGCGAGATGCACCTGCGCGATCCCGAGCCGGCCGCTCCCGAGCGCCAGGGCCGGGTCTTCGCGATGCTCGACGGCCTCGGCCGCCGCGTGGTCCGCGGCGGGCACGACCTGATCACGGGGCTCGCCTTCCTCGGCGAGGTGATCGCCGCGTGCCTGCGCGTGGCGTCGCGTCCGTCGACCTTCCGCGGCCGGGCCTTCGTCAACCAGATCGAGCAGGTCGCCTTCCGCGGCGTGCCGATCATCTTCCTGATCTCGTTCCTCGTCGGCGGCATCGTCGCGCAGCAGGGCATCTTCCAGCTCCAGCGCTTCGGGGCGGCGGCCTTCGTCGTCAACCTGATCGGGCTCCTGATCCTGCGCGAGCTCGGCGTGCTGCTCACCTCGATCATGGTAGCCGGACGCTCCGGCTCGGCCTTCACCGCCGAGATCGGCTCGATGCGGATGCGCGAGGAGGTCGACGCCCTGCGCGTGATGGGGCTCGACCCGATCGAGATCCTGATCGTTCCGCGCATCCTCGCCCTCGTCGTCGGGCTGCCGATGCTGACGCTGATCGCGGCGCTCGCGGCGCTGACCGGCGGCGGCCTCACGGCGATGGCCTATGGCGGGCTCACGCTGGAGCAGTTCCTGGCGCGGCTGCAGGCGGCGGTCGGCGTCCACCACGTCCTCGTCGGGCTGATCAAGGCGCCGTTCATGGCGCTGATCATCGGCATCATCGCGACGATCGAGGGGTTCGCCGTGGAGGGCTCGGCGGAATCGCTCGGGCGCCACGTCACCGCCTCAGTCGTCAAATCCATCTTCATGGTGATCGTCCTCGACGGGTTGTTCGCGGTGTTCTTCGCAGCGATCGATTTCTGAGGATCCGGTGCGAAACCCAGACGCCATGCCCGAGACGACCGAACCCGAACCGATCATCCGCGTCCGCGACCTCGTCGTCGGCTTTCGCGACCGCACCATCCTGAAGGGCCTGAACCTCGACATCCGCCGCGGCGAGATCCTCGGCTTCGTCGGCCCGTCGGGCCAGGGCAAGTCGGTCCTGACCCGCACGATCCTCGGCCTCGTGGCCAAGCGCTCGGGCACCATCGAGGTGTTCGGCCAGGACATGGACGGCCTCACCATCGCCGAGCGCCGCAGCGTCGAGCAGCGCTGGGGCGTGCTGTTCCAGCAGGGCGCGCTGTTCTCGGCGCTCACCGTGAAGCAGAACATCCAGATGCCGATGCGCGAGCACCTGAACCTGTCCGAGCGCCTGCTCGACGAGTTCGCGCGCCTCAAGATCGAGATGGTCGGCCTCAAGCCGGATGCCGCCGACAAGCTGCCCTCGGAACTGTCGGGCGGCATGATCAAGCGCGCGGCGCTGGCCCGCTCGCTCGCGCTCGACCCCGAGATCCTGTTCCTCGACGAGCCGACCTCGGGCATCGACCCGATCGGCGCCGGCGAGTTCGACGAGCTGGTCGCGACCCTCAAGCAGACCCTGGGCCTCACCGTCTTCATGGTGACGCACGACCTCGACAGCCTCTACACCGCATGCGACCGCATCGCGGCGCTCGGTGACGGACAGATCATCGCCGCCGGCACGATCGACGAGATGCTGGCGCACGACCACCTGTGGCTGCGCTCGTACTTCCACGGCAAGCGCGCCCGCGCGATCGTCCCGGCGGCGCCGGTGCGGACGGGCGTCCCCGCCCATGCGTGACCGCTCGCACCGGGGGCGGATGCCGGCGCGCCACGCGGGTGCGCCCGCGCACCGCACGAATGCCACAGCTTGGCGGAAGGCCTGAGATCATGGAGACCCGTGCGAACTTCGCCCTCATCGGCGCCTTCACCCTCGGGGTGATCCTGGTCGGCTTCGGCTTCGTGCTGTGGCTGTCGGGCGGCTCGTCGCGGCAGGTGAGCCAGGCGGTGCGCGTCGTGTTCTCGGGCAGCGTCGGCGGGCTGTCGCGCGGGTCGAGCGTGACCTTCAACGGCATCAAGGTCGGCGAGGTGACGGACGTCCACCTGCTGCCGCAGGATCCGCGCCGGGTCATCGCCGAGATCAAGGTGGCCCCCTCGACGCCCCTGCGCGCCGACACCCGCGCGCGCCTCGATTCGGCGATGCTGACCGGCGTCTCGGTGATCGCGCTGAACGGCGGCAACGCCGACGCGCCGGCGCTGGCGCCGGGCACGAACGGCGAGATGCCGACGATCTTCGCCGACTCGTCCGACATCCAGGACATGATGGCCGCCGCCAAGCAGATCGCGCAGCGGGCCGACGACGTGCTCCAGCGCCTCGACAAGCTGGTCGCCGGCAACGAGGGCGCGATCACCCGCACGCTCGCCAACGTCGAGAGCTTCTCGAAGACGCTGGCCGAGGCCGGGCCCGCCGTCTCGAGCCTGGTGAAGGCGGTGGACGGCAGCAAGCTCAACCGCGTGATCGACAACGCCGACCGGTTCTCGAGCGCGCTCGCGACGTCGAGCCCGGACATCGAGGCCGGCCTGCACGACGCCCGGTCGCTGGCGGGCAAGCTCAACGCCTCGGCCGACCGGATCGACGCCGTGCTGAAGGGCGCCGAGGGCTTCCTCGGATCCGCCTCGGGCGAGGCCGGCGCCAGCACGTTCACGCAGGTGCGCGAGGCCGCGATCTCGGTGCGCGACGCCGGCAAGGCGTTCCGGACCCTGTCCGAGAACCTCGACAAGCGCACCGCCAACATCGCCACGAGCTTCGGGCGGCTCAGCGGCACCGGCCGACGCGAGGTCGAGGCCCTGTCGACCGACGGGCAACGCACGCTCAACACCCTGAACCGCACGGTCCGGACGCTGGAGCGAGATCCCTCGCAGGTGATCTTCGGCGGCAAGCCGTCGTTGCCGGAATACAACGGTGGCCGCTGAAGTCGCGCCGTTCCGGGTCGATGTGCCTCGCCGCACGGCACATTTCATGCGGCCGAATAGTTTGAACGGCACAGCTTCATCCGTTCCCGGCCACCCGGCCGGGAACGTTCAGGTATCGCGTATGCTCCGTCCCGTTACCGGTCTGGCCCTGGTCGCCTCGCTCGTCGCCCCGATCCTCGGCGGCTGCGGCGGGGGCGCCGCGCCGCTGACCTTCGACCTCATGGCGCTGCCGGCCGCCGGCCGCCCGGCCGCGAGCGCGCGCGCGATCGTGGTCGCGGAGCCGGTGGGCATCCAGCCGTTCGAGGCCGATCGGATCATCGTGCGCGAGGCCGGCGGCTCGCTCTCGTTCCTCGGCGGCGGCCAATGGGCCGATCGCCTGCCGCGCCTGATCCAGACCCGGATCATCCAGAGCCTGGAGAATGCCGGCCGCCTGCGCTCGGTCTCGCGCCCCGGCGACAAGGTCGTGGCCGACTACCAGCTCATCTCCGAGATCCGCGCCTTCGACATCGCGGCCGGCACCGGCGAGGCGGTGGTGGACATCTCGGCCAAGCTGGTCGCCGACGGCACCGGCAAGGTGGTCGCGGCCCGGATCTTCACGGCGCGCGTGCCCGTCACCGCGGTCGATGCCGGCAACGGCGCGCGGGCGCTCGACCAGGCGCTCGGCACCGTGCTCGCGGACCTGGTGCGCTGGGTGAACGGCGGGCGCTGAGCGCCCGGGCCGCTCACTCCATCACCGCCGCCTTCATGATCACCACCATCGTCGCGCGGCCCGGCACGTCGCCGGTGCAGCGGACGACGTGCTGGCGGTCGCAGCGGTAGCGCAGGGTCTCGCCGGCCCTCGCGCGCTGAACGACGCCGCCGATGTCGACCTCGAAGCAGCCCTCCGAGACCGAGAGCGATTCGACCGAGCCGCGCTGGTGCGGATCGGAATCGAGCACCCCGCCCGGGTCGGCCGAGACCTCGTACCATTGCAGCCACTCGATGGTCTTGACCCAGCCGATGATCGCCAGCCGCACCTTGCCGTCCTCGGAGACGAGGATCGGCGTGTCGGCGCGCGAGGACTTCTCGATGAAGGGCTCCTCGTCGTTGGCCGCCAGCACCCGCTCGATCGAGACGTCGAGCGCCTGCGACAGGCGCCAGATCGTCGCCAGCGTCGGGTTGGTCTCGTTGCGCTCGATCTGGCTGATGATCGACTTGGCGACGCCGGATTGCTCGGCGAGCTCCGACAGCGAGAGGTTGTAGGCCTTGCGCAGGCGCTGGATCGTCTTGCCGAGCTGTCCCGACAGCACGGCCGCTCCGCTCAGCATGTCCCGGCCCCGACCCGGCCGTTCCGCCTGTTCCTGCATCGCCGAAGCCATCCGCATTCCGCCATCGCGTTCCGTTTATCGGAACGAACGTGCGCTACTACAAACGCAATCCCCCCGCGGATGCAAGGCGACCGGCGCGGATGCGGCAGCGTGCCGGCTCGGCGTTCAGGCCCAGATCGCGAAGAAGTGGTGGACCGGCCCATGCCCCTCGCCGATCGCGAGGTCGTCGGCGGCGGCGATCGCGGCGGCGACGTAGGCCTTGGCGGCGCGGACCGCCGCCTCGAGGCCAAGGCCCTTCGCGAGGCCGGCGGCGACGGCGGCCGACAAGGTGCAGCCGGTGCCGTGGGTGTTGCGCGTCGGGTGGCGTGCGCCCGAGAAGCGCCGCACCAGCCCCTCCGAGGTCAGCAGATGATCGACGCTCTCGTCGCCCGCGGCATGGCCGCCCTTGATCAGCACGCCGTGGGCGCCCGCGGCGACGAGGCGCCTGGCCTGCGCGGCCGCGCCGTTCTCGTCGGCGGCCGGTGCCTCGTCGAGAAGGCTCGCCGCCTCGGGCAGGTTCGGGGTGATCAGGTCGGCGAGCGGCATCAGGCGGCTGCGGAGCAGCATCACCGCGTCGTCCGAAATCAACCGGTCGCCGCTGGTGGCGACCATCACCGGATCGAGCACCACCGGGATGCGCCGCGGGATGGCGTGGCGCTCGAGCGCCGCGGCCACGGCCTCGATCACCGCCGGCTGCGACAGCATCCCGATCTTCACCGCCGTCACGGCGAGGTCGGAGAAGACGCTGTCGATCTGCGTGGCGACGAAGTCGGCGGGCACGTCGTGGATGCCCTGGACGCCGCGCGTGTTCTGCGCGGTCAGCGCCGTGATCGCGCTGGCGCCGTAGACGCCGAGCGCCGAGAAGGTCTTGAGATCGGCCTGGATCCCGGCGCCGCCGCCCGAATCCGATCCTGCGATGGTCAGCGCGATCGGCGTCATCGGGCGGCTCCCCGTTCGACCAGCGCCGCGTCGACCCGCGCCCGCAGGTCGCGCGCCCGGCCCTCGACCGCCTCCGCCCCGAACAGGGCCGAGATCACCGCGATCCCGTCGGCGCCGGCGGCGATCACCGCGGCGGCGTTGCTCGCGTCGATGCCGGCGATCGCGCCGACCGGCACCGCGGTGCCGCGGGCGAGCCTGGCGCGGAACGCGATCCGCGCGAATCCGTCGAGGCCGACCGGCGGATCCGGGTTGTCCTTGCTGGTCGTGGCGAAGACGCCGCCGATGCAGGCGTAATCCACCGGCAGCCGATAGAGCTCGTCGGCCTGCGCGCCGGTCTTCAGCGTCAACCCGACGATCGCCCGGTCGCCGAGCAGCCGGCGGGCATCGGCCGGGTGCAGATCCGACTGGCCGAGATGCACGCCCTCGCAACCCGCGGCCAGCGCGAGGTCAACCCGGTCGTTGACCAGCAGCGGCGCGCGGCCGGCGAGGGCCGCATGGATCGCGCGGATGCGGGCGAGCGCGGCTCGGGCGTCGGCGATGTCCTTCTCGCGATACTGGAACAGGGTGCAGCCCCCGGCGACCGCCGCCGCCGCCATGTCGGCGAGGCGAGGCCCGTCGTCGCCGCAGACGCCGACGTCGAGGAGACCGTAGAGGCGCAGGTCGACCGTCGGACCGGACGCGCGGCCGGTCGTCGCGTTTCCGAGGCTGCCGCCCGCCTGCATCGCCCGCCTCCTCACGACCGGCTGTCGTCCCGGCGCGTTCGGCCCTGTCTGGCCACCGCAGAGCCGCTTAGCAAGCGCTTTCGGCCTCAGAGGCAAGAGGGCGCCATCCCCGCCGGAATGTCGGCGCCGCGTTGACGGATTGCGGCCGTTTGCGGCTTAAGCAACGACAGGTCGATGCGCGGCCGCTCCATCGACGACCGCTCGGCCTCGGGCGGCGGGTCATGCGATGGACAGGGCGACGGGAAAGACGATGTCGGCGGACTTGCGCGCGGCCGGGACGGTGCCCAGCCCCTCCTCCGTGGGGCTCGCCGCGGCGATCATCGCCGCCACCGAGGGCGAGCCGCGCGCGCTGACCGTCCAGGTGGCCGACCAGGCCGCGGGACGCGGCGACGGGCTGCCGGCCGGGCCGCTCGTGTCGGAGCATGCCACCCTGGAGCGCGGCCTGCGCGCCTGGGTCGAGCGCCAGACCCACCAGCGCTTGGGCTACGTCGAGCAGCTCTACACCTTCGGCGACCGCGACCGGCAGGCCGACGCCAGGGCAGGCGTCCACACCCTGTCGGTGGCCTACCTCGCCCTCGTGCGCGAGGAGCGCCCAGCGGGCCTGGCCGAGGCGGCCTGGCGCAACTGGTACCGCTACCTGCCCTACGAGGATTTCCGGAAGGGCCGGCCGCCCGAGCTCGATGCGATCGAGGCCGAGCTGCTGGCCTGGGCCGGCGCGCCGACCGATGCCAAGCTCCGGCGCTCGCGCGCGGACCGCCTCGGCCTCACCTTCGGCCTCAACGGCGCGACCTGGAACGAGGAGCGCGTGCTGGAACGCTACGAGCTGCTGTTCGAGGCGGGGCTGATCCCGGAAGCCGCCGGCAATGCCGGGCCCGCGCGCCCCGGCGACCCGACGGGAGTGCCGATGGCGTTCGACCATCGCCGGGTGCTCGCCACCGCGATCGGACGCCTGCGCGGCAAGATCAAGTATCGCCCGGTGGTGTTCGAGCTGATGCCGCCGCACTTCACGCTGCTCCAGCTTCAGCGCACCGTCGAGGCTCTGTCGGGAACGCAGCTCCACAAGCAGAACTTCCGCCGGCTGGTGGCGCAGCAGGGGCTGGTGGAGGAGACCGAGGGCGTCACCAGCGGCACCGCCGGGCGGCCGGCGCGCCTGGTCCGCTTTCGCCGTGAGGTCCTGCTCGAGCGCCCCGCCCCCGGCCTGCGCCTGACGCCGTCGCGCCGGTCGCAGTGATGCGAGCCGGCAAAGTCATCCTCGAGACGCCGTGTTCCGGGCCGAGGTATTTAGCCACCACAGGATAGTACTTGTTGCTTTTCAGCAACCCCGCGTACTTCTCAATATTATGACTGGATTATGACGAAGACTCCGACGTAGACTTCGCTAGTTCTGCTCTCCGAACGCCGAAGATCGGCACGAGGGGACGAATCATGGACTTCAAGCAGGGTGTCTCGATCGCCGCGGTGGTCGTCGCGGCCTATGGGCCGGCAGCCGTCCAGGCGCAGACCGCGAACACGACGCCGGCCAACGTCAACGTGCTGAACCTGCTCGCGCCGTTCCTCTCGCTGAACGGAACGGCGGTCGGGCAGCAGACGCTGCAGCTCAACCTCTCGCAGGCCATCGCCCAGAACCAGGGCGCCTCGGTCGCCGACCAGCAGCGGGCGATCAGCGACAAGGCGCTGCCCGGAAGCGCCGCCTTCGCGACGACGATCACCCTCCTCGACGGGACGCGGGTCAATCTCGGGCCGGGCGACAATCTCGCGGGCGGGCTGCCGCTGCAGGCGGCGCAGAGCCCGGGCGGCCTCAACCCCTACCAGCCCGTGGGCGGGCTCGGGCCGCAGCTCGGCGCGATCTACCAGACCGGCATCCGGGCGAGCACCGCGACGAGCGGGCCGCTCACCAACACCTTCAACCTCCTGAATCAGGCCTACACGGTGCTCAGCGCCAACCTCGGCGTGGCGAAGAGCTACTTCGCGAACGGGGCAGCGAACAACCCGAGCACCGCGCCCTCCGGCAACGCGCCGCCGATCCCGGCGGTGGCGCCGGCCGGCTACACCCTGCCCACCGGTCCCTACACGATCCCCGCCGGCTCGCCCGCCGGGGCGGCCGGGACGACCGGCACGCTGCCCAACCGCTTCGACAGCGTCCTCGACCTCGCCTACGGCGTCCGCAACACGCAAGCGGGTCAGGACGTCTACGGCTCCTCGCGGCCGATCCAGGTCGCCGCGAGCCGCTACAACGTGTTCGACCCGACGGCGCTGAACGGCATCGCCACCAACCCGTCCTTCCCGAGCGGGCACACCCAGTACGCCTATACCGACGGCTACCTGCTCGCGATGCTGGTGCCGCAGCAGTACCAGAACATGCTGCTGCGCGCCTCGGACTACGCCAACGACCGCATCGTGCTCGGCGTGCACTATCCGCTCGACATCATCGCCTCGCGCGCCTTCTCGGCCTACGACCTCGCCCAGACCTTCACCAACCCGGCCTACATTAACAACGCCGCGACGACGGGCACGGCGATCAACATGCCGGGCCTGTTCACCCGGGCCGCGGCGGAGCTGCAGGCCTACGAGGCGGTGCAGTGCGGGAACACCGTCGCGGCCTGCGCGGCGAGTGCCGCCAACACCGCGAGCAACCCGTACGTGCCCTCCGCCGCCAACCAGGCGCTGTACCAGTCCCGCCTGACCTACGGCCTGCCGACCCTGACCTTCGCCCAGGCGCCGCGCGAGACGGCGCCCTTCAACGGCCCCGACGCCTCGATCCTGCTGGCGCCGCTCTACGGCGGCAGCACGACCGCCGCCAGGACGGTCGCGCCGAACGGCGGCCTCTACGGCAACCTGCAGACCGGCACGATCAACCAGATCCTCGTCAACACCGAGACCAACGCGCTCGCCGCCTTCTACGGCACGGCGCTGAGCTACTGGAGCCGTCTCGACCTGTACTCGGCCGCAGGCTACTTCGGGAACGTCGCCGGCACCCTGCGGATGGATGCCGCCGACGCGCTGGCGACGAACGTCGCGGTCGGCAACGGCGGCGCGCTCTACGCCAACGGCACGATCGCCGGCCTCGCCACGGTCAGCGACGGCGGCCTGCTCGGCGGCACCGGCACGGTCGGCGGCATCAGCGCGCTTTCGGGCGGCACGGTGGCGCCGGGCAACTCCATCGGCACGCTCACCGTCGCGGGCAACGCCGCGTTCGCGGCCGGCTCGGTGTTTCAGGTCGAGGCCAACGCCGCCGGCCAGTCCGACCGGCTCGCGGTCGCCGGCACGGCGACGCTCGCCGGCGGCACCGTGCAGGTGCTCGCGGCGCCCGGCACCTACGATCCGCGCACGCAGTACGCGATCCTCACCGCCGGCGGCGGCGTAGCCGGGCAGTTCGCGGGCGTGACCGCGAACTTCGCCTTCCTCTCCCCGACGCTGCGCTACCAGGCCAACGAGGTCGACCTCACGCTGACCCGCAACGACATCGCGTTCGCGACGATCGCGCAGACCCGCAACCAGGGCGCGGTCGCCAACGCGATCCAGGCCGGCGGCCCCGGCACCGGCGCCTACGACCGCACCATCGGGCTGACGACCCCCGAGGCGGTCGGAGCCTTCCGGGCTCTGACCGGGGACATCCATGCCAGCGCGATCTCGGCCGAGTTCGAGACCGCGTTCTTCGTCCGCGAGGCGATCCTGGACCGGATGCGCTGGGGCGCCCCCCCCGGCTTCGCGGAGGGCGCCGATTACGGACGCCTGCCGGCCGCCTACGCCGCCGACCTGCCCG